>VEQI01000451.1 GCA_018883305.1 Limnohabitans sp.
AGATGTGTATAAAGAGACAGGTCCAACTGCGCTTGGGACAAGGGCGTCTTGCCTTGCGAAGCCGCAAAGTGCGGCATGCCTGGCACGTAGTTGGCGTCCAGGAACAACCAGCCCTCTTTGCCAATCACCACCTCCTGGTTTGCCGGCTTGCCGGTACTGGCGATATTGAGCAGCGAGGCATAGTGAATCACCGCATCTCGCAGCCCGTAATGATCGCTGAACCAAGCTTCCACGCGCTTGAACCAGGAAAGACCGAATTCACGGGGGAATGGATGCAGTGTGCGGTTCTCCTGGGCAGCGGGTGCACCCATGCCACGATCCAGCCAGACCAAGGGCATGGAGACGGTCATCAGGAACAGCACCACCAGCAACCAGCGACCCAGCGTCTCGATCAGGGAAGCACTGTTGGATGGAGCGGGTGAGGGCGTGGACGATCTCATCAGAACCGGAAATAAATAAACGGGTTGTACTGCCCCAGTGCCATCGACAAAATGGCCAGCAGCAACACCACTTCCAGCAGCAACGCCTGAGCAATGCGCAGCGGGCCGGGCGGCCAGTGGGCGCTCAGCGCGTTGCCCCAGCGACGCCAGAGTGTTTGATGCAATCCCAAGGCCATGATGAGAGCCACGACCAGCACCACAAGGGCGTAACCACTCAAGGCTTGATCGCGCCCCAACATAAAACTGGGATGGGGTGCGGGTGTGAACAAGGCGCCCAGGTAGTCAATCGCTTGCGCCAGCGTGTCACAGCGAAAAAACACCCAGGCCAGCATAACCACCAACAAGGTGTAGAGCCGCTGCAACATGCTAGACCATGGCGCCAAGCGCGTGTGAATTAACCTCTCCAGCGTCAGTGCTGCGCCATGCAAAGCGCCCCAGATGACAAAGTTCCAACTTGCACCATGCCAGATGCCCGTCAGCAAAAAAACGCACCACAGGTTCAGGTAGGTTCTGAAGGCGCTGCCTCGATTGCCACCCAGCGGAATGTAAACATAGTCCCGGAACCAGGTAGACAGGGAAATATGCCAGCGTCGCCAGAAGTCCTGAACCGACGTGGCGGTGTAGGGCAGGTTGAAATTCTCCGGAAAGCGAAAGCCAAACATGCGAGCCAGGCCAATCGCCATGTCCGAATAGCCGGAGAAGTCAAAATAGATTTGCAGGCTGTAACACACCAGACCTATCCAGGCCGTGGCCATATCCAGGTCTTGCGCCGGCGCGCCAAAAGCCACGTCCGCCAGCAATCCCATCTGGTTGGCGATCAACACTTTTTTGCCCAATCCGATGATGAAGCGAGTCACGCCTTCCCGCATGTCGGTCAAACTGCATGCACGCTGAGCAATTTGCTGATGAATATCCTTGTAGCGGATGATGGGGCCGGCAATCAACTGCGGAAACAGCAGAATGTACAAAGCGTAATCGACGATGCTCCGGGTAGGAGCGGCATTGCCCCGATGAATATCGATCAGGTAGGAAATGGCATGAAACGTGTAAAAGGAAATGCCAATGGGCAGGGCGATGGTCCAGATGGTGAGGGCATGTCCGCCCCACCAGGTTGAGAGCAAGTTGAAATTTTCCACCGCGAAGGCCGCGTACTTGAATATCCCCAGCAGCAACAGGTTGACACTCACGGCCAGGCCCAGAATGAGGTTGGGCTGCCGACTGCGGTGGAGAAAGCGGGCGGCCTGATGATTGAACGCCACGGACAGCAACATGATCACCACGAACTTGGGTTCCCCCCAAGCGTAAAAGACCAGACTGGCCAGCGCCAGCATCCCGTTTTTGAATCGGGCTGGCGTCAGGG
>VEQI01000147.1 GCA_018883305.1 Limnohabitans sp.
GGCTGTGACACCGTCGATGCCCACCAGACCTGCCGTGTCTGCCTGCGCCTTGAGGGTGGTGAAGTGACGAGCGGTGTTGCCGGCTGTCACCTGAGCCGCCGTCAAGCGCTCGGTCATGATGGCCAGACCCAGATTGACACCTTGCAGCGACAAACCGAGTCGATGGTCGGTGTTGCCATCGATGCCCGCGAAAGCATCCACGCCACTGGCGCCGATGGTCAACAGATCCACCTGCAATTCAGAGGCCGCACGCGCTGCCGTAGCGTCTTCTGACACCACGCCGTCGTTGAGCACCACGGATGCCGTCCGTTTTTCCAAGGCAAAGTTGCCAGAGGCTTGCAAGAAGCCAAAGGCATCAAGCTGCAAATAGCCACTGGCTCGCAGCAGCTGTCCTGCCTGTCCGTCCATCGTCAGCTGTACGCTGGTGGACGGGCCAGTGGCGAGCGTCAGCTCGGTGTTGCGAGCGTTTCCGTCGTTGGTGGCTGCCGTCAAACCGTAGTCCACGACCGCATCTGTGGTGTGTGCCGCGCGGTTGATCTGCAGTTGAAGATCGCGGCCTTGCACCGTCAGGCCGTCGATACCCACCAGACCCGCATTGGCTGCACTGGCTTGCAGGCTCGTCCAGCTTCGCGTGGTTTGTTGGGTGTCACTGAGCAACGCGAGTGCGAAGTCCATGCTCCCGAGGTTCAGTCCCGTGGCGTCGCTTTGGCCACCATGCAAGCCGGCAAAGGCACTGAGGTTGCGGCCGCCCACCGTCAGGACAGTGACCTGGGCGTCGGTACCGTCGGCCAGTTTGACGGTGCGCGAGGCGGCGGCTTTTTCAAACGCCAGGTCGCCCTCCAGCTGAACAAAACCGAACAGGTCGATGTTGACGTGGCCAGCAGCTCGAATGAGCGCGCCTTGAGAGCCATCCAGCGTCATGGCCAGCGTGCCAGCGGGGCCTGTGATGATGTTGAGAGTGGTGGCGCCATTGCGGTAGTCCACCACGGTGTTGTCGGTGGCGGCGCGGTTGACATCCACATGCAGGCTGTCCACTGACAGCGTCAGCCCATCCATGCCAACAAAACCAGCGCTCTCCACTTCGGATTGCAGACTGGTCCATTGACGCGCATGGAGCCCCTGGTTGCGTTGAGCTTGGGTCAGACGTTCACTTTGCAGCGCCAGGCCGAAGCTCACGCCAGACAGTTGCAGGCCCGTGGCATTGGCCAAGCCACCATTGATGCCCGCGAAGGCCGCCAGATCATGTCCACCGATCAGCAGTTGATTGACGTTGACAGCGGTGGCGGCTTCGTTGACGGATGTGGTGGCGGGCAAATCGGCCAGCGTGACTGATCCGATGCGTTTCTCAATCCCGAACTCACCTGATGCGCGGAAGAACCCAAAGACATCCAGGTTCAGTTGTCCGCTGGCACGGGTCACTTCGCCTTGACTGGCATCCAACGTCAACGTCACGCTGGGGCTACTGTCTGCAGAGCCCGTGAGCACCACCAGGGGCTGTTGTGAGAAGTCCAGCAGACTGCTATCTGTGGCAGCGCGCTGCATCTGCAATGACAGATCGCTGCCTTGCAGTGTCAAGCCGGTGACCCCCGTCAAGGCCACCGTCCCTGCTGTGCCTTGCAGCGCCATCCAACGGCGTACCGGCGTCAGCGGTGTGTCGATGTTGGGCTTCTCACTGGCCAATGCCAGGCCCAGGTCCAAGTTTTGCAGGTTCAAGCCCACGGCATCTGTGGTGCCACCATCGACGCCAGCGAACGCGTTGCCGATGTGTGCGCCCAACGAGAGCAGGTCCACGTTGACGGTGTTGCCATCGCCCAGTTTCAGACTGGCATCACGCTTGACCAGGTGGAAGCTGCCTTGTGCTTGCAGGAAGCCGAACGCATCGAGTTGGAGTGTGCCGTTGGCTTCCGTCAATTCGCCGCTGGCACCATCCAGGTTGAGGTCAAAGTGGGTCAAGGCACCTGTCGGGACCGAGACGCCTCGCCGCACGTAATCAATCACCAATGTCTGGTTCTGCATGGCCGCCACGTTGGTGGTGGAACCTTGCTGGGCCACGCTCAGTTGCGCCGACATGGCGGTGGTGCTGGCCGACACGGTGACAGCCGCCACGTCAATGCCGCTTTGAGCCCCACCAAATTGCAGCAGCATTTCCTTGCCGTTCCAGAACCCGACCGTGATGCCACTGCCAAAGGCCGCCGTCACAGCGGCTTGTAGAGTAGCCGTGGTATCTCCCGTGTGCAGTGTGGTGGTGGTGTGACCACCCCAGGTCAGGGTGAAGTTGGCATTGCTGGCGGAGGTTGTGAGCGCGATGCGCTGCACTTCCGCCACCGCAGCCCGGCCCTGTGCCAGGTTATAGGGCTTGATGCTGGCCCGCACCAGTGAGGCACTGGAGGTGCTGAGGTCGCTGATATCTTGTGCTGCCAGCCCATTGCTGAAATTCAGACGGTAGGCGGTCAGGCTGTTGTCGGAATGCCCGGGGTCAAAGCTCACGCTGACATCGTTGCTGGACCAACCAAACCTGCTGGTGATGGCTGCCAGGATGTTCGCCGCCTGTGTGGTGGTGTTGTTGCTGTAGGCGATGGCGTTGGTGGTGAGCCCATTCCAGCTGATGGTGAAGCTGCCTGTGGGCGCCACAGGATCGGGGTTGACCTTGACCACCAGCGCGGCAACATCACGTCCGCTCAGGGCGCCACCCATGCTGATACGGTAAATACTGGTCGATTCCAGCGTGACATTGACCGTACCCGCGCTTCCCAGGGCAGTGTTCAGGGCGGATTGCACATCCGCGGCAGAAGCGCCAATGGCCAGGGCCGTGGTGGTGTAGGTCTGGCCTGCATCCGTGAAGGAGAGGGTGAAAGTGCCCGTGGACGCTGTGCTGATGGCAACGCGTTGAACCTCATCAGTGGCTGCCGCGCCCTGAACCCGGTTGAAGGGCAGGATGTCACCACTCAACGCTTCGGTGACAACCAGATTGGGAATGTCTTGCAGCGCCAGTGCACCACTGAAGGCAATGATGTAGCGATGACCACCACCGGTGAAGCTGTTGTCAAAGGTGACGCTGATATTGCTGGTTGACGTACTCAGCAGATTGGCCAGTGCGTTTCGAATGTTGGCGGCATTGTTGGTGACGTCGTTTTGCAGGAACTGCACATTGACCAGGGTGGCGGGTGCACTGGCCAGGCTGAGTTGATATTGACCCTTGGTGGTGTAGGGGGTGGTGAAGAGCAAGGTTTTGACTTCATTGCTGCCCGCAGAGGCTGCCACCACCTGATCCACCGTGACGCTGACTGGCGAAGACACCACACGCTGTGTTTCCAGAACCAGCAGCTTGGCTTCATTGATGCCGGCCACGGCTGCGGTGGTGGTGGTGACCCCGGTGGTCACCGTAGGGGCAATGGCTGTGACGGCCAGTCCCGAAACGTTGGTGCCGCTCAAGCTGCCTGTGAATTCAATGGTGAAGCCGGCCAGCTTGGAGCCCTTCACGGTGACGTTGCTCGCGCCAATCCCCGTCAGCGCAGCCACGCCCGCGGTGAGCTTGGTGATCAGTTCTGCATCGGTCTCGGTGCCGTCCAGGGTGACCGTGGAAGTGCTGGTGTTACGGTCAAAGCGAAGTTGACCGGTGGCGGTGCCGGCCAAGTCCAAGGTGTATTGTGTGTTGACCACCGTGGAGGAGGAGGGCGTGCCTGGCACTACCACACCACGGTTGATGGCCACCGCCAGATTGCTGCCGGAGAGGGTCAAACCATCCACGCCTGCAAATGCTGCTTGCCCAGCGCCGGCTTGCAGAGTGGTGAAGTGCCGCTGAGGCTGGCGCGTGTCGGTGGCCAGCAACAGCGCGAAGTTCACGCCTGTTAAATCCAACCCCAGCTTGTCCGCGCCATCAGCCTGCGCGCCCGCAAAAGCATTGACATTGGTGGCGCCCAGCGTGAGGGTGTTGGCCGTGATGTCACTGCCATCTGACAGGGTCAGGGTCTGCTGTTTGCTTTCCAAGCCAAAGCTGCCCGAGACCTGGAAGAAACCGAACAGGTTGACGTCCAACGTGGCAGCCGCGCTGAGCAATTGTCCCGAAGCACCCGCCATGTTGAGCGTGATGCTGGTGCTGGGGCCGGTCATGATGGACATGGACTTGGCAGCCCAGTCCACCACCTTGCCATTGATGACATCCGCTCGGTTGATGGTGACAGCCACGTTGGTGGCCGCCATGGTCAGTCCGTCGATGCCGCTGAAGCTGGCGCTCGCCACGGAACCTTTGAGGGCCGTCCAGGTACGGGCTGTGTTGTTCAGGTCACTGGCAATGACCATGCCCAATTGGGCATGGCTAAAGCCCAAACCCACGGCATCGACACTGCCGCCATTCATGCCCACAAAACCGCTGGCGTCGTTCAAGCCAATGGTCAGCAGGTTAACGTTGGTGTCGGCTGCATCTCCGGTCAGGCGAACGCTGCCTGTGCTGCGTTGAATCGCCAGATCGGATTCAAAGCGGGCGAACCCGAACAGATCCACGGCCACATGCCCTTGCGCTTGCAATGAAGCGCCAAGACTGCCATCCAGGTCCATGGTCAGGGTGGATGAGGTGCCCGTGGCCACGTTCAGCGCATGGGTGCTGCTGAAGTCCAGCACCACGCCCTGAGCATCCCCCTGATTGATGGCCACCGACAGGTTGCTGCCGGTCATGGTAAGACCGTCAATGCCCACGAAGCCTGCCGACGCTGCACTGGCCTTGAGTGCGCTCCACTGACGCGGCGTGCCACTGGTGCGCTCACGCGCCATGACCAGGCCGAAGGAAGTTTCCTGCAGGCTCAGTCCGGTGGCCGTGGCACTGGCGGCATTGACACCCGCCAACGCAGTGATGCCCACGCCACCCAGCGTCAATAGGTCAACACTGACGTCTGCACTTTCATTCGCTGGGGTGCCCACCTTGTCAGCCGTGTGCAGCGTGGCCACGCGACGCTCCAGAGCAAACGAGCCCTGGGCATCAAAGAAATCGCTCACGCCTACGTGCAGCTCGCCGCTGGCGCGCAGCAAGCGACCATCACTGGCTTTCATGTTGAGCGCGATGTTGGTGCTGGGGCCCGTACTGATGGTCAACGCCTGGGCAGCGTAGTCCAGCAAAGATCCGTCGCTGGCAGCCTGGTTCAGTTGCAGGGCCATGTCCTGGCCGGCCAAGGTTACGCCGCTCACGCCAGACAGGGACGCTTGCGCGGCGCTGCCTTGCAGGCTGATCCATTGACGAGGCGTGGCGGCATTGCGTTCACCGGCCAGCACCAGGGCAACATCCACTCCACTCAGCGACAGGCCCACACGATCACTGCTGGCGCCGGCCACACCTGCAAAGGCGCGGACATCGTGTGCGCCCAAAGTCAGCAGGCGGACATCGGTGTTGACGCCGCCTGCGAGCTTGAGGGTGGCATCCGAGCTGTTGAGGGCAAAGTCGCCTTCCAACTGCACGAAACCATAGACATTCAATTCAAGATGACCGCTGGCGCGTGTCAGCACACCCTGGCTGCCCGCCATGGACAACGCCAGGCTGGTGGAGCGGCTGGTGGCCACACTCAAGCTGGTTTTGCCAGCGCTGTAGTCCACCACCTTGCCGTCGCTCGAGGCTCGGTTGATTTCAATGGCGATGTCACGCGCAGAGACGGTCAGGTCACTGACCCCCAGGAAGGCCGCACTGGAGGCGGTGGCCTGAAGGCTCAGCCATTGACGCGGTGTGGCCACGCCAGATTCCAGCATCAGGGCCATGCCGAACTCGACATTGCCGAGGTTGAGCCCCATGCGGTTGGCCTTGTTGCCATTGATGCCGGCAAACACGTTCAGACTGGTGCCGCCCACGCGCAGCACATCCACGCTGCGGGTGGCGCTTTCACCAGACAAGACCACAGATTCCGTGCTCTTTTGGAAGGACAGGCCGCCATCGAGTTGAACAAAGCCCAACACATCCAGGCTGACGGTGGCACTGGCTTGCAGTTGTCGACCCTGCGCGCCATCGGGCTTGAGTTCGCTGATGGCTCCACCGCCAGCAATGGCGATGGGGGCCACCACGCCATCCATGACCGCGTCCTGCGAGCGGCTGGCTTGATTGACCGTCAATCCGATCTGGGTGGCTGACAACGTCAGGCCGGAGACGCCACTGAAGCTGGCACTGGCGGCATTGGCTTGCAGGCTGACCCAGCTACGCTGATTGTTCTTCGTGTCGCTGGCCAGTGCCAATGCGAAATCCAGGTTGGTGAAAGACAAACCAAGTGGGCTACTGCCGTCTTTACCCAGGCCCGCAAAGCCGCTGGCACCGGTGGCGCCCACCGTGAGCATCTGGGCTTGAACCGTGGATCCGTCGGCCAAGGTGATGGATTGTTCGGCACGTTTGAAAGCAAACACGCCATCAAGCTGAACAAAGCTGAAAAGGCCCAGGCTTAACTGACCGCTGGCTTGAACCAACGCGCCCTGGCTGCCATCGATGTCAAACACCAGCGTGCTTTGATTGCTCAGTGCGACGGACAGGCTGGTCTTGCCTGCGGCGTAATCCACCACCGCGTCGGCTGCGTTGTCCGCCAGATTCAGTGTGACGGCCAGATTGGTGCCAGAAGCGGTCACACCCGAGATGCCCGTCATGGACACGCCTTGTGCCGAGGCCTTCAAGGTGGTCCAACGGCGTGACGCATCGTTCTGGGCACTCATCACGGCGAGGCCAAACTCGACGCCCGTCAGGGAGAGGCCTTGGCCATCTTCCACACCGATGCGGGCATTCAAATTGCTGCCCCCCATGGTGAAGAGGTCCACCGTGAGTCCTGTGGTGGCTTCGTTCACGCCAGCGGTACCCACAGTGTCTGCCGCCAGCTTGATGTTGCTGGTGGACTGATGCAGGCTCAGGCTGCCGTCCAGGCGGAAGAAGTCATTGACCACCACGGCTGCACCGGTCAGCACCACGTCACGCAAGCCAGCTTGGAGTGCACCAAACGTGCGTGTGGTGTCTGCCACCTGGATGCTGCTGCCGGTGGCGTCCGCACTGGTGGAGTTCCAGGCCACGCGGACCGAGGTGGCACTGGCAGTCAGCGTATTGCCCAAGGCCAAGTCCGCGCTGCCCGAGGCTTCCAGCAACACGCCAGTGCTCTTGACCACCAGGGTCACATTGGCGTTGCTCACGCCGGCGCGCATGTCGCCGGCGCGCAAGGACGCACTGGCGGAGGCAGCCACAACTTCCAGGTTGCCCGTGGCGCTGTCACGCTCAAAGGCAAAATCACCACTCAGGGCAATGGAGCCATTCAGCGTGGCGCTGAGGTTGGTGACTTGAATGACCGGCGTGGCCAAGGCGGAGAACGCAGGCAAGTTGTAGCTCAGTCCGCCAATTTGCAGGGTTTGTGCCGTCAGCGCTGCGCCGGTGGTGTTGAGTCGCAGCAGGGCCATGTCGGCGCTGACGGAGGCAAAGTTGCCACCGCTGAGGTAGAACCCCCCCGAGGCTTCTAGCGCGTAGGTGTCGTTGTTGTTGAGCAGCAGTCCAAAGCTGCCGTTGCGAACGCCAATGCCGACCGACCCTGCTTGAATGTCCGCCGCAATGCTGTTGCCTGCCAGCATCAAGCCACTGCCGGAAGAGGCAAAGCCCACGGTGCCAGAGAGGGAGACCGCGCTGCCCAACGCCAGCGTGACCGAGCCGGAGAAGGCCACACGTTGACTGGTGTCGCTGCTGTTGAAAGTGTACGTGGTGGTGTTGGGGGCGGTGCCAACCGTCAGGCTGCGTGATGCAGCAGACAAGTCCAGCATGCTGCTGTTGGCCGCCGCGTTGGCCAGGGTGCCCATACCCCGCGCAAAATCCACGGTGAGGTTTGTGGCCGTCAGTGTGGCAC
>VEQI01000452.1 GCA_018883305.1 Limnohabitans sp.
CGCCGCCCAGACGCGCGAAGATGGAGATCAGCGAAGAGCCAAAGGCCAGGCCGATCAGGGGGTTGAGCAGGGTGGCGAGGTTTTTGTCCGGGGTCAGGTTGCCGTTGCCCACCAGGAACCAGTAGAAGGCTCCCACGCCCAGCAGGCCCAGGCCGACCACCAGCATGCCAGTGATGGCGCCGCCCTTGAAGGCCACGTCCAGCGCCGGGCCAATGCCGTGCGTCGCGGCTTGCGCGGTGCGCACGTTGGCACGCACCGAGACGTTCATGCCGATGAAGCCGCAAGCGCCCGAGAGGACGGCACCGACGACAAAGCCAATGGCTGTTTGCGAGCCTAAAAACACGCCGATCAGGATCGCCAGGATGACGCCCACGATGGCGATGGTGCGGTATTGACGCGCCAGATAGGCCGCCGCACCTTGCTGGATGGCCCCTGCGATCTCCTGCATGCGGGCGTTGCCAGCACTGAGAGACAGGATGGATGAGCGAGCCCAAAAACCGTAAATGACGGCGATGACCCCGCACGCTAGCGCAAACATGAGCGCCGAATTGCCTGACATAGCATCTCCTTGAGTGGTTTCTCTTCGGGTGGTGCAACGTCAACGGGTTGAATCGCACCACCGCTGCGTTGCTTCCTCCAACCCGGGCGATGCCATAGGCAGATTGGCCAACGGGCGAAATGTACGTCAAATCGACCTGTTTTGACCGTCGCGCGCAAGGCTTGTGAAAGTAAAATAAGGGTTAATCCTGACTGAACTCAAACCTTTTCACAATACTTCACTCACACATCATGGCTCTCTACAACGTCACGCCTGGCAAGAACGCCCCCGATACTTTCAACGTCATCATCGAAATCCCGATGAACGCCGATCCGGTGAAATATGAAGTTGACAAGGAAACCGGCGCCATTTTTGTGGACCGTTTCATGAGCACCTCCATGCACTACCCCACCAACTACGGGTATGTGCCCCAGACCATCAGCGGTGACGGCGACCCGGTGGATGTGCTGGTCATCACCCCCGTGCCCCTGATTCCGGGCGTGGTGGTGACCTGCCGCCCCTTGGGCATTCTGCGTATGGAAGACGAAGCTGGCATGGATGGCAAGGTGCTGGCCGTTCCGACCGACAAGATTTTGTCCATCTACACCCAGTGGCAAAAGCCGGAAGACTTGAACCCGCTGCGTCTGAAAACCATCGCCCACTTCTTTGAGCACTACAAAGACCTGGAACCCAACAAATGGGTCAAGGTGCTGGGCTGGGACGGCCCCGAGGCTGCCCGGCAGGAAGTGCGTGAGGGCATGGAGAACTACGCCGCATCGCTCAAGAACGCCTGATGGCGCAGGTGAGGGCCGCCGGCGTGCGACCCTCGCATCACCCAAAGCACTGCCCCGGCAGGCGTGCTACGCCCGGGGTTTTTTTCCTGACGGACCCACGCCTGAGGGGGTGTCCGGCAGTTGCATGCTTGCCATTAGGCTCGCCGCAAGGGCGATCGCTCTTGTAGATGTTCCAGATAGCGCGAGACACCGGTTCCTTCGCGCTGCAAAAAATCCTCCACCGCCTGGGCAAATCCCGCATGTGCCAACCAGTGCGCACTGTGCGTGCTGACGGGCAGCAGGGCGCGTGCCATCTTGTGTTCGCCTTGGGCGCCGCCCTCGAATCGATCGAAACCGTGGCTCAGGCACCAACTCAGCGGCTGGTAGTAACAAGCCTCGAAATGCAGGCAGTCGACCCGCTCCAACGCGCCCCAATAGCGGCCATAGGCCACCCTGGGCTGGTCCGGTTCCTCCTGCAGGCCGATCCGGCTGCAGGGCG
>VEQI01000453.1 GCA_018883305.1 Limnohabitans sp.
CCATGGAACTCAAGACACCTGATCCTTGGTTGCCGGTGGTCCGCACCTGCAGTTGACCTGCGGCGTTGCGGGTGACCACGCCGCGTTGGTATTCGGTGCGGCCAGGTTTCTTGCGCAGGGTTTCCGTGCACAGGGCCTGGAGCAATGGCGGGGTGGTGTCAGTACAGCCCATCAACTTCAGCAAGGCCGGGCGCACGAAGGCCAGGAAGGTCACCATGACCGCCACTGGATTGCCCGGCAGTCCAAACAACACGGCGTTGCCAATGCGTCCCACGGCCATGGGGCGACCCGGACGCATGGCAATTTTCCAGAAGGCCACATCGCCCAGCTCGCGCATCATGGCCTTGGTGTAATCGGCCTCACCCACGCTGACACCGCCACTGGTGATGACCGCATCACTCTTCGCGGCTGCCTCGGTGAAGGCGGTGCGCAAGCGGACCGGATCGTCCGGCACCACGCCCAAGTCGATCATGTCGCAGCCCAGCCGGTCCAGCAAGCCCATCACCGTGTAGCGGTTGCTGTCATACACCGCGCCTTCACGCGCGGGTTCGCCCAGACTCAGAATTTCGTTGCCGGTGGAGAAGTAGGCCACCCGCAGGCGGCGTTTGACGCGCACCGTGGGCAGGCCCAGGCTGGCCATCAGTCCCAGGGCGGCAGGGGTCAGTCGTTGTCCCGCCTGCAGCGCTGCGCTGCCAGCCTGAATGTCCTCACCCCGAAATCGTCGGTTGTCCCCAGCTTGCAAACGCCCCGCAGGCACGGTGATGTGGTTGCCGTCCACCTGCACCAGTTCCTGGGGGGCCACGGTGTCCAGCCCGATGGGCATGATGGCGCCTGTCATGATGCGCACGCATTCACCGGAGGCCACTGACCCATTCCAGGCGGTACCGGCCAACGCCGTGCCCACCACACGCAGCGTCAGCGGCTGCGCGGTGCTCAGTGCCGATCCGTGAAACGCGAAGCCATCCATGGCCGAGTTGTCATGCGGCGGCACATCCACTGGCGAGATGGCGTCCTGGGCCAGCACGCGTCCCAGGGCCAGGGGAATCGGCATGTCCTGGTCATCACGGGCATCCAGGGGCGTGACGAGCTGATCCAGAAAGGCCAGCACATGAGGCACGCTCAGGGCTTGCGGATCGTAGCCTTGCAAGGCAGCGGCGATGTCATCGAGGCTTTTCATGGCGTTGAAGGAGGAGGGGCAAGCGCGTTCAGTTCGGCCAGGGTGTTGATGTTGGCAAAGGCCATGGCGTCGTCCTGTGCCTGGTTGAAGGGTACCAGGACCGTGCGGTGCTGTGCGGTCCATCGATCGATTTTGCGTTGTCCCGAGGCCAGAAACGCTTGAAGAGACGCTTGCAGTTGCACGGGCAACAAACAGAACACGGGTTGTGCTCGGAGCGTGGTGATGCCATCCGGTCCCGTTTCCGGTGCACTCACCATGGCGATCTCGGCCTGGTGATCGAGCAAGGCTTGCGCCAGTCGTGAGGCCAGGTCCAGGGGGAAGCGGGGTGAGTCACACGGCACGGTCAGCACATAGGGTGTGCTGGCGTGTTGCAACCCCACCAGGAAGCCGGCCAGGGGTCCGGGAAAATCCGCCAGAGCATCCGGATACACCGGCACACCCAGCTCCTGGTAGTCCTGCAAATGGCGATTGGCATTGACCAGCACCGTGTTCACCTGGGGCTGCAAACGTTGCAAGGCATGCCACGCCAGCGAATGATTCGACCACTGCTGCAAGCCCTTGTCCACACCGCCCATGCGTGTGCCTAAGCCACCCGCCAGGATGAGGCCGGTGATGTCTGAGCGATCCAGGGC
>VEQI01000148.1 GCA_018883305.1 Limnohabitans sp.
GCCCAAGGTGGCATTGGCCACACCACCCGCCTCCACAGCAATGGCGGTGTCAGCGGCTGGCTTGGGATCGTTCGGCCCCGAACCGGTCAGGGGGATGTACAGCGTGGCGTTGCTGGTGGCACCCGCCGTGTCCTGCATGGTGTAGTTGAACGGATCCGTCACCGTAACACCCACGCCCGGATTCACGGTGGGGGTGTAGACATAGCTGCCATCCGCATTGAGCACCAGAGTGCCATAGCGACCGGTCAGGGTCATGCCAGCGGAGCCCGAGAAAGTCAGGGCATCCCCTGCTGCGGTGGTGAGCTGATTGCTCAAGGTGACCGAGGTGGGATTGCCCGTGGTGGCGTCATAAGTCACTCCGGTGATCGTGGTCCCCACGGGCACACCCGGACCCGACACCGTCATGCCTGCGGCAATGGTGCCACTGTATTGCCCCAGTGTCAGACTGACGGTGGAGCTGCCGCTGCTTGTACTGGAAGAGACCACCGCATACTTGGTGTTGGTGGCCGTGATCTCGTTGACCTTGGAGGAATCAAAACCGATCTGCGCACCCGTCATGGAAGGCACGGCCACATCGCCCGTTGCGGTGTAGTACTTGGCCGGCGTGGCACTCAGACTGAAACTGCCTGATGAGGGGCTTTGCAGCGTGATGGCGTTGCCAGCACTGTCTTTGAGCTGTTCGTATTTGCCATTGACGTAAAAGTACGCAAAATCGCCCGCCTTCACCGAGGACCAGCCGTTGCTGGTGGTGAACGCGTAGGAGGTGGCGCCCGGAATGTTGGTGATGGCCCCCGCCACCGCCGTGCCGTTCAAGGCGGAGATGGATTTGGTGTCGCCTGCATCCACATCGGTGTCATTGGGCAGCACATTGCCAGTGGCCTTGAAGCCCACGGTTTCCGTGCTCCAGGTCACCGGTGAGGTGATGGGCGCCTTGGCGATGTTGTAATCGTTGTAGGCCACCGGGTTGTCGTTGGCGCCCTGGATGGTCACGGCCAACGTGCTGGCAGCCACACTGCCCACGCCTGCGCTGATGCTGTAATTGAAACTTTCAGTCAGCGTGTTGGTGGTGGTTCGCAAGGCCTGCACTTGCGCGTTGTTGTTGTCCACCAGATAGGTGTAGGACCCATCGGCACCGATACGCAAGGTGCCATACAAGCCCACCACAGATGCGTAACTGGTGGTGGACGTGGATCCGGCCACCGGTACCGCAGACGTGCCCGTGGCCACACAGGAAACACTGGTGAGAGACACACCCACATTGACGGTTTCCAACATGTTGGTCACCGTGTTGATGCGATAGGTGGTGATACCGCCCGTGTCATTCGACAAGATATTGCCGGACGGGTTGGTGCCCAGCGTGGCATTGCTCAAGCCACCGGCCTCCAGTGCGGTCGCGGTGTCGGCCACGGCCGAGGCTGGTGCTGCCTTGGGCAGCATGGCGTTGAGTGCTGCGGCGATCGGGTCACTGCTGGTGGATTGCTGTTGTCCCGTCGCTGGCAGAAAGGCATCGACGCCGTTGACATCGACCAGCAAAGTCTGCGCAGCCACATTGGTGACGGTACCCGAGGGGTACACGTAAAACTGCAGCCCCACTGTGGTAGACCCGATCTTTTGCTGGCGACTCATTTCGCCATAAAAGCTGGTCACCACATGGTTGGTGCTGTCAATGGCGTACAGCCAGCCGCGCACGTTGTTGCCGGAGTAATAGGCCGCGTCGGGCGGATCGGACACAAACAGGGTTTTGTTGACGGGTGTGCCACCACTGTCATTCACCGTGTTGCCCAACACGATGATGTTTTGCTCCAGCTGCGCCGAGCTCGGGTTGAGGTAAAACACCTTGCCCGTGAACAGCAAGGCGGCCATTTCCACTTCCACCTCACGCCCGTTGATGGTGAGATAGAGATGATCGTCCTCCACCGCCATGCGGGCCATATCCTCTGGCGTGGTGGCCAGCTGCAGAACCGTGGCTGCAAAGCGCTCCCCTTCATCCCCTCGGGTGTCATTGGCGCCATTGATCTGGCTATCTATCCAGTGTCCCACCTCTTCCATCAGTACACGCGTGACGTAGAAAGCATCCGACTGCGCCACACGGGCCTGATCCAGATAAATCACGGGTTTGCCATCAGGCCCCAGGGCGGCGAATGCACCGTCTATGCCCATAAGGACCTCGGCCGACACGTTTTCCACTGAAATACGCAACCCCTGCGTCAGGACGCGGTCACGAAAGGTCTGGGCAGAAGCCAACCATTTGCTGTCCATGGACTGCGCTTGACCGGGAAACAAGGCAAATAATTGCGCGGCCCACTGATCCGATTTCAACAAGGCAAGCACTCGGTCTTCCACCACTTGGGTCGCTTGCTGTGTTTTCTCGTCCGCTTGCGGTGTCAACTGCACAAAATGCACATCACGCGCAGATGAGGCATCCACCACTGGCAAAGCCACCGCCTGACGCGCGGCCAGTTCATCCACCATCGCCTGCGTCTGACGCGTGGCAGGGTCAAGCGTGACAGGCGTGATTGCCAGCGCACTGTCAAACACCAACCTGGGCTCAAGGGCCAGCAAGGACAAACGGTTTCGCTTGGAGCTTGAGGTGTTTTTTTTGCGCATAAGAATCAAATTGTTCTGGGTTAAAGAAGGTCTGCCCAACCCACACGACATCCCGACGATCGCAGCGATTCACCAGCACGAACACCGTGAAGCAATCCACCTCACCGAAGCCAAAACGTCACTGCGTTCGTCACATCGCCATGCACCGAAAAATGTTGGGGTTTTGCAGAATTTCCTTGGTTACTTTCTAATTGCTCAGGATGGTATCGATCAAGTTCTTGCGATGCCATCCTGCGTTCGGATGTATTTCAACGTTTGCATGACCACCCCTCGGATGAACACCAAAAATTCATACGTTCGAAGGATATGCATCAGCCACGCAGCCGGATAATGTCCTGCGTTGCTGTGTTTTCCAGCTGGGCTTGTCATGCCTCACGATCATCCGGGTGTTCAACTGTTACTGCTGTCGGGCTTGGCCATCTACTGGCTGATCCCCCTGAGCTCCTGGTGGATGCTGCGCGGCGATGGCAACCGAAATGCGCGCTTATGGTTTTTGGGCACCGGGCTTTATTCCCTGGTGGCCACCATGTTTGTCTTCGGCAAGTGGCTGCCCCCTCTGATGGCGGCGCCTCTGATGGCTTCGCTGGGCTTGCTCAGCGTGTTCATGATGCTGGCCTCACTC
Source organism: Limnohabitans sp. (assembly GCA_018883305.1). Taxonomy (GTDB): domain Bacteria; phylum Pseudomonadota; class Gammaproteobacteria; order Burkholderiales; family Burkholderiaceae_C; genus Limnohabitans. Next base: position 3,230 of record VEQI01000148.1, read on the forward strand.
CAGCGGGAAGTCCCACGGGTCAAAGCCATTCCCTATCGTGGGTACTGGGCAGGGGCCGTGCTGGAATATGTGTTGATGTCTGCGCTGTACGTCGGACAAGTGGCCCTGCCCCACATGTACGCCTTGCATCTGGGCCTGATATCTCTGGCTGAAATAGCGCTGATCGTTCAAGCCAATCGGGTGCGCCAACAACACCAAAGTCAGGCCATGTGGATTTTGATCGCCACGTTCATGGCGTTTGCACTCACCAATCTGGTTCGTGTGATGGAGTTATTGCTCACGGGTCATTTTTCTTCCTTGCTGGACTTCACCGTCACGTCGAATGCATCACTGATCGTCAACTACCTCAGCGTGATTTTTTATTGCTATGGTTATTGGGGCTTCGTGGTGGAAAAAAGTCGTCGACAACTGGTGCTCGCCACGAAAGAAACGGTGCAAGCCCAAGCCAATGAGCGATTGGCGTTGCACCGCGAAGAACTCTCGCAAGACCTGCTGCGAGAGCGCATGAAATGGATGGAGCAGTTGACAGCCATTGGCAAGCTGGCGCAATCGGGTGCGCTGTCCGCCACCATTGCCCATGAGGTCAACCAGCCCTTAGCCGCCATTCAACTCAACATCGAAGAATCCCAGCGCATGGCACAAGACAGCCAGGCCCCTGCCCCCATGCAGCAATTGCTCAAGCGCATTGAACATGACAATCAGCGTGTGGCCCAGATTGTTCAGCGCGTACGCTGGATGTTCAGCGGCCAACCCTCGCCCATGCAAAGCCAGATCCTGGATGACCTGGTGCAGGTTGTGTTGCAGTTGCATGCGCAACGGCTTTCGCGAGAGCAGGTCCAGCTTCATTTGGATCTGCAAGCAAAACGTCCCTTTCAATTCGCCCCCGGCGAAATCGAGCACGTGCTGATGAATCTGCTGGACAACGCGTTGGACGCCTTGCAGTCCGTCCCCAGCCAGGCACGACACATCACCTTGCACACCTGGTGCGAAACGAACACCTTGTGCTTGTCCGTCGCCGACAACGGCCCCGGCATTCCCGAAGCTTTGCGAGACAGCATTTTTGAATTGCTGGGCACCAGCAAAACCACGGGCATGGGCGTGGGGCTTTGGTTGGCCCGCTACATTGCCGAACGCCATGGAGGAACACTGACCCTGGATGAGCACAACACCACAGGAGCCCGATTTGTATTGAGAATCCCACAGAGGCCACTCACAGACGCGCCGATCCTTCGAACGAAGGATTGAAGGATGTTTACAAAGAGCGCACACTGCGCGTGTCAGTTTTTGTTAGTTTCATTTTCTGTATGCAATCCGGCCACGTCGACCTGATTGAAGACGACGACAGTCTTCGCAACAGTATTCATGACCTGCTGTCCTTTGCGGGTTATCAGGTTCGTGTCTGGGCCAACGCCGAAGCGTTTCTGGCAGACCGACATCAGGTTGCGCCAGCGGTGGTCATCACGGACATGCGCATGCCGGGCATGTCGGGTGTGGAGTTGCACACGGAGCTGCTGGCCCGTGGTCGGCGAATGCCCGTGATCTATATCAGCGGAGAAAGCTCGGTGCAGCAATCCATCACGGCGATGAAGCTCGGTGCCATCGAGTTTCTCATCAAGCCATTCTCACGAGAGGATTTGCTCAAGGCCGTGGCCACCGGGATCGAGAAAGACCGCAACCAGATGCGCCATCTGATCGAGCAGGCGCGCTTTGAAGAGTCGTTGGCGCACCTCTCCCCGCGCGAGCGCGAGGTCTTGCATCTGCTGATTGTGGGTTACAGCAATGCCGAGATCATGGACAAGCTCAACATTTCCCTGCCCACAGCCAAACAGTACAAATCCATGGTGATGCGCAAATTGCAAGTGCGCTCACTGTCGCAATTGATCAAGCTCAGTACCCAACAGCACGTCCAGGCGACGCAACCATCTTGACCCGCGTGACAGGTCTGGTTGAAATCAGATCATCCGCCATCAACTCGGTCTTATCCAACACTCCCTGGGAGTCTCTCATGAAGCAAATCATTCAAACCTTGCTGTTGTCTTTGACTGTCGTGGGTGCTGCATCAGTCTGCGCACAAAGCGCCACCGCCACCGGCCAGTTTCTGGGCAAGCCCGTGAATCCGGTGATGGCCGTGGAGTTGGATGCGGCGCCTGTGCGCGCTCTGCCCACCACGCCCCCCAGTGCCAGCGGCATGGTGGGCGACACGCGGGGGCAACCCGCTGCCACCAGCGCAGCGTCCCCCCCCATGTACACGGGTGTTGAAAACACCCAAAGCCAAGGTGCGCTCACCCCTACCCTGCCCACGGGCCGTAAGGGTGAAGATCGCAAGTAAGACTCACCCATCCACCGGCGCGTGCGGTGTCTGCAGCGTGTACTGATACAGCGCCAGATCCAGCCAGCGGCCAAACTTGAAGCCCACCTGGGGCAAGGTGCCCACGTGCTGGAAGCCCAGGCTTTCGTGCAAGGCGCGGCTGGCCAGATTGGTGGCATCAATGGCCCCGATCATGGCGTGCATTTGGTGTTGCTGCGCTTGTGCGATGAGCGCACGCATGACCTGGCGCCCCCAACCTTTGCCACGATGTTCATGATGCACATACACTGAATGCTCAACGGTGTATTTGTACGCGGGCCAGGCGCGGAACGTGCCGTAGCTGCCAAACGCCAGCAGTTGACCGTCCGGCGCCTCCAGCCCCACCACCGGAAATTGGCCGTTGCGCTTGTTGTCAAACCAGGCCACCATGGACGAAAGTGGACGCGGCGCATAGTCATACAGGGCGGTGGAGTTTTGAATGGCCTCGTTGAAAATAGCCAGGATGGCTGAGGCGTGGCGTTCATAGGTACAAGGAACTAGGGTGGGCAGTGCGGACATAGGTCTTCCTGTCGAGGTTTTTACCAAAATATACCTTGGAGTACCTCCGAAATCCCTATATTCATGGGGTAACTCAGCGTTTGACAAACAGGCCAGATCGTCATAATGATCAAGTAGCCATGAACTCTGTCCACGTCACGCCGTCGACCGTCGCCGTTCGTCGCCTCTTCCTGGTGGAAGATGAACTGGCACACGCGCAAATGATGGAGATGGCCTGCCGGCAGCTGAGTCCCGACTGGCAAGTCCTGCATTGTGCGACCGGGCGTGAAGCCCTGGACAGCATGCAACCACGCGGTTTGTCCGTTGCGTTGGCTGTCGTGGACCTGGGTCTGCCGGACATGGATGGCCTGGAAGTGGTGAGTGCCCTGCGCCGGCGCTTTCCCAAAGTGCCCATCCTCATCATCTCCTCCATCTCCAATGAGCAGACCCTGATGAAGGCCATCCGTGCCGGGGCCAACGGCTATTTGCTGAAAGACGGCAACGTGCACGCACTGGCCAAGGGGATGATGCAAGTGTTGCAGGGGCAAAGTCCCATCAGCCCGGCACTGGCCAGGCACTTGTTCAAACTGGCAGGCCCCAAGATCACGCCGGAAGCGTCCCCCGTGCGTCTCACGGGGAAAGAGCGTGAAACCCTGGAACATTTCGGTCGAGGTCACAGCTACGCCCAGACCGCCAGCCTGATGGGGGTGGGCGTTGCCACAGTGCAAACACATGTGCGCAACCTTTACCGCAAGCTGGGCGCACACTCTCAAACCCAGGCGGTGATCAAGGCCAAGGAAAGCGGTCTGTTGTAAGCCGCAGCGTTGGCAGGCGCCTCAGACCAGCGATCTGGCTGACGGGACGCGCAGTTGCAAGGCCACCACCGTGCCCGGGTTGGCCGCGCGGATATCCAGCTCCCCACCCAACGCAACCGCGCGCCGCGCCATATTGGCCAGACCACGACCCGTGCGCAATGCTTGCGCCGGCATGCCCATCCCATCGTCTTGCACACGCAGCCACAGCACGCGCTCTTGCCCCTGCCACCGCAGGCTCACATTCAGCTGGCGCGCCTGGGCATGGCGAATCACGTTGGTGATGGACTCCTGGAGAATCCGCATCAATTGCAGGGCGTGGGACGGATCCATCATCGGCATCTCCTGCACATCAATGTCCCAGTGGGTCTGCAGCCCCACGGCGGCCATGCGTCCTTCCAGTCGATGTCGAACGTCAGCCACCAGCGTTTCCAGACTGCCGTCCAGGTTGGCTGACACATCAAACACCAGGCGCAGGTCATCCATGCATTCCTGCACCATGTAAGCGGCGGCTTGAACGCTCAGCTGGCCTTGGCGCAACAGCAAGTGTGCTGTGCTCAGGCCCGCCCCCAGGCTGTCATGCATGTCGGCCAACAAGCGCTCACGCTCTTGGTTCACGGCGGCTGAGCGTTCCAGTGACAAGCGTCGTTCATAGGCTTCGGCCAATCGCTGTTCGCGCTCAGCCACCTTGCGCTCCAGCGTCGCTGTCAACTCGCGAGACTCCAGCAGACCGCTGGCGAGTCGAGCCATGACCAAGCCACCCATCACCACCAGAAACCCCGCGCTGGCATACGCCAGCAGGTAGACGCCCTCAAAAGCGCGTGCCCCGCGCAGGCGATGCCAATCGTCAAATCCCGCCGCCAGCATCACGGCCACCGACACCAGCATCACCACCTGTGGCAGCTTGCGCGATTGCCAGG
>VEQI01000149.1 GCA_018883305.1 Limnohabitans sp.
GGCGCTGACCGATCCAGCCTTGTGGGACACCATGGACTTGTGCGTGAGTTGCAAGGGCTGCAAACGCGAATGTCCCACCGGGGTGGACATGGCGAAGATGAAGATCGAGTTCACGCACCAGTACAAAAAACACCACGGCTACACCGTCAAAGACCAGTTGGTGGCGCACCTGCCGCGCTACGCCCGTTGGGCCAGTGCCCTCGCACCGTTGTTGAATTTGCGCAATCGCTGGTCATGGCTGGCACGCCTGACCCAACGCCTGACCGGGTTGAGCGCAGCGCGTGCATTACCGGCTTGGCAAACTCAGCACGCCTTCAACACCCCTCAACCGGGGGTGGACATCGCCACGGTACTGCGTGCTGAACGCGGCGTGGTGCTGTTCGTGGACACCTTCAACGGCTACTTTGAATCCGAGAATGCCAAGGCGGCTTACCAGGTGCTGGAAGCCGCAGGTTATACGGTTCATGTGGCGCATCGTCCCGACCAGCATTTATGTTGCGGGCGCACCTACCTGGCCAGCGGCATGGTAGATCAGGCGCGTGCGCAGTTGCGCACTCTGATCGACTATGTGCTGCCGCTGGCACAACGCGGCGTGCCCATCGTGGGACTGGAGCCGAGTTGCCTGCTCACGCTGCGCGACGAGGCACTTCAATTGGGGTTGGGCGAGGCTGCAAAAACGGTAGCCCAGCACGCCTTGCTGTGGGAGGAGTTCCTTGACAGGGAACACCAGGCTGGCAGACTGGAAACCCTGCGCACCCGGCTCACGCCTGCGCAAGCGCCCTTCCTGCTGCACGGTCATTGCCATCAAAAAGCTTTCGACCTGGTGTCGCCTATTCAACGGGTGCTGGCCTTGATCCCGCACTCATCCACCACCTTGATTGAAACCAGTTGCTGCGGCATGGCGGGCAGCTTTGGGTACGACGCCAACCACCAGGACGTCTCCATGGCCATGGCCCGTTTGTCATTGCTTCCCACGATAGAAAAACACCCCGATGCCTGGGTCGTTGCCGACGGCACCAGCTGCCGCCACCAGATTGATCACGGGGCCAAGCGACAGGCATTGCATGTGGCGCAAGTGTTGGCGCTCCACCTGAGTTGATCGCTGACCCGATCGCCTGCGTCGCCACCTCCACGTCCAGCCCCAAGGTGGACAAAAAAATACCCGCACTAGGCGGGTATTTTTGTCCTTCAAAGGCAAATCAGCCCAGGTGCAGACCGCCGTTGACCGAGAAGTCAGCACCGGTGGCGTAGCCGCCCTCGTCGCTGGCCAGCCAGGCCACGATGGAGCCGATCTCGCTGGGTTCGCCCAGGCGCTTGACCGGCACGGTGGCCACGATTTTTTCCAGCACGTCAGGGCGAATGGCGCGAACCATGTCGGTACCGATGTAACCCGGGCTCACGGTGTTGACCGTCACACCCTTGTTGGCCAGTTCCTGGGCCAGCGCCATGGTGAAGCCGTGCATGCCGGCCTTGGCGGCCGAGTAGTTGGTCTGACCGGCCTGACCCTTCTCACCGTTCACCGACGAGATTTGCACAATGCGCCCCCAGCCCTTTTCCACCATGTCCGGCACCACCTGCTTGGTCACGTTGAACATGGAGTTCAGGTTGGTGTCGATCACGGCGTCCCAGTCCTCACGGGTCATCTTGAGGAACATGCGGTCGCGGGTGATACCGGCGTTGTTCACCAGAACATCAATCACGCCATGCTCAGCTTTGGCTTTGCTGAAGGCCTCCACCGTGGAGTCCCAATCCGCCACGTTACCCACCGAGGCGTAGAACGTGAAGCCCAGGGCCTTTTGCTCATCCAGCCATTTCGTGAAGTCACGGGTGGGGCCGCAACCGGCGATGACCTTGTAGCCATCGCGGTGCAGGCGCTGGCAAATCGCGGTACCGATGCCGCCCATGCCGCCCGTCACATAGGCAATTCTTTGACTCATTGTTGTCTCCTTGAGGGTGAATGAAAAGGGAAAGGGAAAGCGTGACTCAGCGCTCGAGCGCCAGTGACACGCCCATGCCGCCGCCAATGCACAGGGCCGCCAAGCCCTTCTTGGCGTCGCGGCGCTGCATCTCGTGCAACAGGGTGACCAGAATGCGGCAACCAGAGGCGCCAATGGGGTGGCCGATGGCGATGGCGCCCCCGTTGACGTTGACCTTGGCCGGGTCAATGCCCAGCTCTTTGTTCACTGCACAGGCTTGTGCGGCAAAGGCCTCGTTCAATTCAAACAGGTCGACATCACCCACATTCCAGCCTGCACGTTGCAGCGCCTTGCGGGAAGCAGGCACCGGGCCCATGCCCATGGTGGCAGGGTCCAGACCGCTGGTGCCGAAAGCGGCAATGCGCGCCAGGGGCTTGAGTCCCAGGGCTGCAGCTTTCTTGGCGGCCATCACCACCACAGCAGCCGCACCGTCATTGATGCCGGAGGCATTGCCAGCCGTCACTGTGCCGGCCTTGTCGAAGGCTGGACGCAAACCGGCCAGGGCTTCGGCATTGGTTTTCTTGTTGATGAATTCGTCGGTATTGAAAACGATGGGGTCCCCCTTGCGCTGGGGGATGGACACGCCCACGATTTCTTCCTTGAACTTGCCAGCATCCTGCGCCGCCGAGGCTTTTTGCTGGCTGGCCAAGGCCAGGAAATCCTGCATGTCGCGTGTGATGTTGTGCGCCTTGGCCACGTTCTCCGCGGTGATGCCCATGTGGTACTGGTTGTACACGTCCCACAGGCCATCGACGATCATGGTGTCCACCATCTTCCAGTCGCCCATGCGCTGGCCGTCACGGGAATTGAGCAACACATGCGGCGAAGCGCTCATGTTCTCTTGACCACCGGCCACCACAATCTCGCTGTCGCCCCAGGCCACCGCCTGAGCAGCCAGCATCACAGCCTTGAGGCCGGAGCCGCACACCGCGTTGATGGTGAGCGCCGGCACTTCCTTGGGTACACCGGCCTTCATCAGCGCCTGACGCGCCGGGTTCTGCCCCACCCCTGCGGCCAGCACCTGACCCATGATGACTTCACCCACTTGCGCGGCATCCAGGCGCGCACGTGCGATGGCTTCGCGAATGACCACAGCCCCCAGGTCCGTGGCGGCCACCTTGGCCAATGAACCCCCAAACTTGCCCACAGCGGTACGTGCCGCCGAAACGATGACGATGTCTTCCATGTTGATCAATCTCTCTGCGTTAGAACTCAGGCCTTGGCCTTGACGTAACGTCCAGGCGCGGCCTCGATGGGCTTGTGATGCGCATTGCCATAACGCTTGGGCGCAGTCACCAGCTTGCCTGCATGGCCCTTGAGCCACGCGGCCCAATCTTCCCACCAACTGCCCGGTACTTCCTTGGCCCCGGCGATCCAGTCGTCTGCCTTGGGGGGAAATTTGCCATCGTTACGCACCCAGTGGCTGCGTTTTTTGGCCGCAGGCGGGTTGATCACGCCAGCAATGTGGCCAGAGGCACCCATCATGAAGCGCTTCTTGCCTGGGAACACCTGGGTGGAGGCATACGAGCCACCGATGGGCACGATGTGGTCTTCACGCGAGCCGTAGATGTAGATGGGCATGTCCACCTTGCCCAGGTCCAACGGGAGGCCACAGACCGTGGCCGAGCCTGGCTTGATGAGGCGGTTTTCCAGATAGGTGTTGCGCAGGTACCAGGCGTAGAACGGGCCAGGCAGATTGGTGGAATCGCTGTTCCAGTACAGCAGGTCAAAGGGCGGAGGGGTCTCGCCTTTGAGGTAGTTGCCCACCACATAATTCCAGACCAAGTCGTTCGGGCGCAGGAAGCTGAAGGTGGAGGCCATGTCGCGCCCCGCCATCAGGCCGCCCTGGGCAAACTGCATTTCACGGAAGCGAACGAAGTTCTCGTCGATGAAGACATCCAGAACGCCGGTGTCGGTGAAATCGATGAGTGTGGTCAGCAGCGTGGTGCTGGCCACCGGCTTCTTGCCACGTGCGGCCAGCACGGCCAGCGCGGTCGAAAGAATGGTGCCACCCACGCAGAAACCCAGCGCGTTGATCTTGTCCGTGCCGCCAATCTCGCGGGTGACTTCGATGGCCTTGATGGCCGCATTTTCGATGTAATCGTCCCAGGTGGCATTGGCCAGGCTCTGGTCCGGGTTGCGCCAGCTCACCACAAAGGTGCGATGCCCTTGTGACACGGCGTAGCGGATGAACGAGTTCTCCGGCTGCAGATCCAGAATGTAGAACTTGTTGATGCAAGGCGGCACCAGCAGGAATGGACGCTCGTGCACTTTGGCAGTCAGGGGTTTGTACTCAATGAGCTGGAAGTAATCGTTCTCGAAGACCACCTGACCTTCGGTGGTGGCCACATTGCGGCCCACTTCAAAGAGACTCTCGTCCGTCATGGACACGTGGCCCTGCTGGACATCGTGCAACAGGTTCTGCACGCCTTTGGAGATGCTTTCGCCTTGGGTCTCCAAGGCTTTTTTCTGTGCCTCGGCATTGAAGGCCAGGAAGTTGCTGGGCGCCGAAGCGGCCACCCATTGCTCCACCGCGAAGCGGATGCGGGCGCGGGTTTTTTCGTCAGCCTGCACGGCATCTGCCAGGGACATCAATGTGCGGCTGTTGAGCAAATAGGTGGCTGCCGTGAAAGCCGCCACCGGGTTTTGGGCCCAGGCGTCATTGGAAAAGCGGCGATCCTTGATGGACGCAGGCGCCGTCAGACCGTGGTTCCACAGATCGGTGGCTTCCTTGAGATATTGGGTTTGCAGCTCGCGCATCTTGTCAGGCGCAAAGCTCAGCTGCGATGTCGCACCCTGACCCAAATCAATACTTTTGAATGAATCCAGGGCGCGCTGCCAGCTGTCAGCCATCGTCTTGCCCCACTGTTGCGCAGACGCTTCCCATCCGGGCAAACCATTCGATGCCATGCCTTGTCTCCTCAGTGACATATGAGGAGAGTATCGCAGAGGAATGCCTTCGTTTTGCTGACACGCCTCAATTTGACGAGGACTTTGCTGGGTTGATGCGTGTCACTCACGCCAGATCAGGGCCGCAAATCGCCCACTCACGCGGTCACGACGGTGAGAAAACCAGCGTTCGGGGTTGCTCACCGTGCACCAAGTCCTGGTGCTGTCATTGCCGTGGATGTGTCTCACCCCCAGACGATTCAGGCGTTGACGCGCCAGGCCGGCCAGGTCCAGCCACCATTTGTCCGGGCTTTGGTCATGCGCACGGCTCAGCCCCTCGGTCTCGAAGCCATTGTCACGAAAGGCCTGGCAGACCTCGGCACCCACTTCAAAAGCCTGAGGGCCAATGCACGGCCCCAGCCACGCCAGCAAGTCTGCGGAAGGGGGCAACCGGGATTGCAAGGCTTTCACCGTGGTGTCCAGCACGCCGCGCTCAGCGTCACCCGCCAGACCGCGCCAACCAGCATGCGCGGCAGCCACCACCCGCCCCTGGGTATCCGTCAACAACACGGGCAGGCAATCTGCCACCATGATGGTGCAAGCCAGTCCGGGGACCGTGGTACACACGGCATCAGCGGTCAGGCCATCGGGGCTATCCGCGTTGAGCCAATGCACGTCGGTGCCATGCACCTGGTTGAGCCAGACGGGGCGCGCCTCCAAGGCCTGTGTCACCCGATCGCGGTTGCGTTGGACGGCCTGGGCATGATCCCCCACATGCAGTCCCAGGTTCAAGCTGTCATAGGGCGCCTCGGAAACACCACCGCGGCGCCAGGTGCAAGCCATGCGAACACCAGGCACTTGGCCCGCTGGCAACCACCAACCCGGCCACGCCGCAGACGCGTGGTCCACCACCGCCTGGTCCACGGACCACGGCGCAAGGCGGGCGGAAGGCACCTCGGAGGTCATGCCGATGAGTCACTCAGGGCTCGTTGTCCGGACAGGCCGAGGGCTGGGCACGCTGGAAGGCATCCAGCTTCATGCAAGCCTCGAAGGCGGCCATGGTGCGCGGCAAACCGTCGAAGTTCACGTTGAAGCGTTGGCCATTGAAAATTTGCGGCACCAGGCAACAGTCCGCCAGGGTGGGCGTGTGGCCATAGCTGTAGGTGGAGGCCGGTCCTTGTTCCAGTTGCCGCTCATAGGCCTCCATGCCCTCACGCACCCAGTGGCGATACCAGGTGTTCTTGGCTTCTTCATCCACCTTGAGGTCGCGCACCAAATACTTCAGCACACGCAGGTTGTTGAGGGGATGGATTTCACAGGCGATGGATTGCGCCAGTGCACGCACCCGCGCACGGCCCAACGCATCGGCGGGTAACAAGGCGGGCTGGGGGTGCGTTTCATCCCGGGATTCGATGATGGCCATGGACTGGCTCAGGATCTGGCCATCGGTCTCCAGCGCCGGCACCAGGCGATCGGCCGACACCTCGGCATAGGCCGGCAGTTTGTGGTCGCCACGGGCCAGGTGTACCGGCATGTACTCGAAGGGCAGGCCCTTGAGGTTGAGTGCAATGCGCACCCGAAAGGACGCGGATGAACGGAAATAGTTATAGAGTTTCATGGTCGCAAGGATACCGCGATCAACGCCGCCCGGGCAGTGTTAACCCAGCCACCGGTCAAGGCATGGATCCGTTAGACTGCGGGGCTGGAGCCGCCGCCTTGGCGGGTTACATGTCTTGCCCAGAAAGTGGAACATGAGTTTTGTTTTTTCTCCCGCCCCGACCGTCTCCGTGCCCGTGGTTGGCAGTGGTCAGCAGTTTCCCGTGCACCGCATCTATTGCGTGGGCCGCAACTATGTCGAGCATGCCCAGGAAATGGGCTTCACCGGCCGTGAGCCGCCGTTCTTTTTCCTCAAGCCCGCCGATGCCATCGTCTACGTGCCGGCCGGTGAAACTGGCAGCATGCCCTACCCCAGCCTGACCAAAGACCTTCATCATGAAATTGAACTGGTGGTGGCCATTGGCAAGGGTGGACGCAACATCAAGGCCGCCGACGCCATGAGCCACATCTACGGCTATGCCGTGGGTCTGGACATGACCCGTCGCGATCTGCAAGCAGACATGAAAAAACAAGGACGCCCCTGGTGCATCGGCAAGGCCTTTGACCACAGCGCCCCCATCGGTCCCATCGTCCCCGTTGCACAGGCTGGTGACGTCACCAAGGCCGATATCTCCTTGCAGGTCAATGGCAAGGACCGCCAGCGCAGCAATGTCAGCAAGCTGATCTGGAACATCGCTGAAACCATTGAACATTTGTCCGCCGCCTGGGAACTGCAACCTGGCGACCTGATCTACAGTGGCACGCCCGAAGGCGTGGCGGCGGTGGTGGCCGGTGATCTGCTGGTGGGTCAGGTGACGGGTGTGGGTGAGTTGCGCATCAAGATTGCCTGAAACTCGGCTGCTTCCCATCGTTTTTGACGAGCTCACATTCTTTTCAACATTTCAGGAGATGACCATGATTCAACGTCGTTCCATGCTCAAGGCAGGTGCTGCCGTCGCCGTGGGCGCCCCCACGCTCAGCGGCCTGGCCCAGCAAAGCGTGACCCTCAAGTTCCACACCTTCATGGCACCCCAGTCCAATGTCTGGCTCACCATGCACAAGCCCTGGATGGACAAGGTCGAGAAAGAGTCGGGTGGCCGCATCAAATTCGAAGGCTATCCCGCCATGCAACTCGGCGGCACGCCGGTCCAGCTGTACGACCAGGCCAAAGATGGCGTGGTGGATGTGATTTGGACTCTGCCTGGCAACACCGCGGGTCGCTTCCCGCGTATCGAAGTGTTCGAACTGCCCTTCATGATGAACAATGCCGAGGCCACCTCCAAGGCCTATTGGGAGTATGTGCAGACGGTTGCTCCCGACGAGTTCAAAGACACCCATGTGA
>VEQI01000150.1 GCA_018883305.1 Limnohabitans sp.
ATCATGCTGTGAAACCACAGGTCGGCCACCTCGTAGACCAGCTTGGCGGGGTCGCCGCCATGGTCCACATCCTTGGCGGCCATGACCGTTTCCGTGGCTTCCTCGCCAATTTTCTTCAGAAAGGCATCCGGGCCTTTGTGCAGCAGACGAGCCACATAACTTTTCTCGGGATCGCCGCCGTTGGCGGGCTTGCGGCTTTCCACCACAGCGGCCAGTCGGTCAAGAATGTCCTGGTTGGGCATGGGGTTCACTTGTATATCGATTCAGGGTCCTTGAGGACCGGGTCCACCGGTTGCCACTGCTCATGATCCAGGCGCTGGAAAAAACAGCTATGCCGTCCCGTGTGGCAGGCAATGCCGGGTTCATGGCCCAGCTGCGTGACTTTCAGCAACACCACGTCATTGTCGCAATCCAGACGGATGTCGTGGACTTGCTGCACATGGCCGGATTCTTCGCCCTTGAACCACAGCTTGTTGCGTGAGCGGCTGAAGTACACGGCGCGCTTCAATTCCGCCGTTTTTTGCAAGGCCTCGCGGTTCATCCAGGCAAACATGAGCACATCGCCCGTGGCGGCCTCCTGGGCAATCACGGGCACCAGGCCTTGGGCATCCCAGCGCACGGCGTCCAGCCAGTGGGCTGTCTGGGGCATAGAAGGAGCAGTCATTCAGCCACGCACCGCAATGCCACGCTGGGCCATGTGCGCCTTGGCCTGGGCGATGGTGAATTCACCATAGTGAAAGATGCTGGCGGCCAGCACCGCATCGGCACCGCCCAACTGGATGCCATCCGCCAGATGGTCGAGCGTCCCCACACCCCCGGAAGCAATCACAGGCACGGGCACGGCGTCAGACACCGCACGGGTCAGGGCCAGGTCAAAACCGGATTTGGTGCCATCACGGTCCATGCTGGTGAGCAGGATCTCCCCGGCCCCCAGCGCGGCCATGCGAGTGGCCCATTGGACGGCATCCAGGCCCACATTGCGGCGTCCGCCGTGGCTGAACACGTCCCATCCCGGGCCCATCGGTTGGCCTTGGGCGTCCAATCGCTGTTCTTCCTCGGGGTTGCGGCGTTTGGCATCAATGGCCACCACAATGCACTGCGAGCCATACTTGTCCGAGGCATCGCGAATGACCTGGGGGTTGGCAATGGCAGCCGAGTTGAAACTGGTTTTGTCAGCCCCCGCGTTGAGCAAGCGGCGCACGTCCTCGACCGTGCGCACCCCACCGCCCACCGTCAGGGGAATGAACACCTGGGACGCCACGGCCTCAATGATGTGCAAGATGACGTCGCGCTCGTCGCTGGTGGCGGTGATGTCCAGGAAAGTCAGCTCATCGGCGCCTTGCTCGTTGTAGCGCGCAGCGATTTCCACCGGGTCACCGGCGTCACGCAGTTCAACAAAGTTCACGCCTTTGACAACCCGTCCACCCGTCACGTCCAGGCAGGGAATGATGCGCTTGGCCAGCATGGGTCAGGCGTCGCCGAGCTCGTCAGCGCGTGCCTGCGCCTGCTCGAAATCCAGGTCGCCGGAGTAGATGGCGCGACCACAGATCACCCCTTCCACGCCCTCTTCTTCCACGGCGCACAGTTGTTCGATGTCCGCCATGTTGGACAGCCCGCCCGATGCAATGACAGGAATGGTGAGCGACTGCGCCAGGCGCACCGTGGCCTCGATGTTGATGCCCGAGAGCATGCCGTCGCGACCGATGTCGGTATAGATGATGGACTCGACCCCGTAATCTTCGAATTTTTTGGCCAGATCCACCACCTCATGGCCAGTCAGCTTGCTCCAGCCGTCAGTGGCCACCTTGCCGTCCTTGGCGTCCAGGCCCACGATGATGTGGCCACCAAAAGCGCTGCAGGCATCCTTGAGAAAGCCGGGGTTTTTGACAGCAGCAGTTCCAATGATGACGTAGCTGATGCCGTTGTCGATGTAGCGCTCGATGGTGTCCAGATCGCGGATGCCGCCGCCCAGCTGCACCGGGATGTCGTCGCCCACCGCCTTGAGGATGGAGCGGATGGCGCTGTCGTTTTGCGGCTTGCCGGCAAACGCCCCATTCAGATCCACCAGGTGCAGGCGGCGCGCGCCCTTGTTCACCCAATTCAGAGCCATCTCGGCTGGGTTGTCGCTGAAGGTGGTGGCCTGGTCCATGTCACCTTGTTTGAGGCGAACACAACGGCCGTCTTTCAGATCGATCGCGGGAATGAGCAGCATGGGGCAGTCAGCGCAGCAAAGCTGGCATTAGTGAGCAAAACGACAAAACAAAACCAAAAAATTCAGGGCTTCCAAGCCAGGAAGTTGCGGTACAGGGCAAGGCCACGTTCGGCACTTTTCTCTGGGTGGAACTGTGTAGCGAAAATATTATCGCGTGCCAGCGCCGAGGTAAAGCGCCCGCCGTAGTCCGTCTCCCCCGCAGTGTGGCGTGCATCGGACGGTTTGGCGTAATAACTGTGCACAAAATAGAAATGGCTGCCATCCGGCACCCCGGCCCAAACCGGGTGGGCGCGGGTCTGCCAGACCTGGTTCCAACCCATTTGCGGGACCTTGTAGCGACTGCCATCGGGCTGAAGCTGGCCCTCCAATTCAAAGCGGACCACCTCGCCGGGCAGGAGTCCCAGGCTGGCCGTCCCCCCATCGCCACCTTCGGCACTGTGCTCCAGCAGCATCTGCATGCCCACACACACACCGAACAGGGGCTTGGACTCGGCAGCCTCCAGCACCGCGGTCAGCAAGCCGGAGTCACGCAGTTCACGCATGCAGTCGCGCATGGCCCCCTGACCGGGCAAGACCACCCGCTCGGCCGCACGCACCTGCTCAGGGTGAGACGTGATGACCACCGCCATCCCTGTCCCCTGGGCCGCGTGCATGACCGCCTGCGCCACCGAGCGCAGATTGCCCATGCCGTAATCGATGACTGCAACCGTGCTCATGTGGGGATTACAAGCTGCCCTTGGTCGAAGGGATGGTGCCTGCCGCGCGTGGGTCAATCTCTAGCGCGGCGCGCAGGGCGCGGGCAAATGCCTTGAACACCGTTTCGGCCTGATGGTGGGCGTTTTCGCCGCGCAGGTTATCGATGTGCAAGGTGACAAACGCGTGGTTCACAAAGCCCTGGAAAAACTCGAAGGCCAGTTGGGAATCGAAGGTACCGATCATGCCGCTCTTGAACGGCACGTGCATGACCAGACCGGGACGACCGGAGAAGTCCACCACCACGCGGCTCAGCGCCTCGTCCAGCGGCACATAGGCGTGGCCGTAGCGGCGCAGGCCCTTTTTGTCGCCCACCGCCTTGGCCACGGCCTGACCCAGGGTGATGCCCACGTCCTCGACGGTGTGGTGACCGTCAATGTGGAGGTCGCCGTCGGCCTGGATGTCCAGGTCGATCAGGCCATGACGGGCAATCTGCTCCAGCATGTGGTCAAAGAAGCCAATCCCGGTGCTCACCTTGCACTGGCCCGTGCCATCGAGGTTGAGCTGCACCCGGATTCGGGTCTCAGCGGTCTGTCGGCTAACGTCGGCGGTGCGTGCGTTCATGGTGTGGTTTCAAGGGTCAAACAGTTGCGGCGGCTTCAAAGCCCCAGTGGATCAGGCTGGCAAGGCCTCTGTCAAGGCCGCCATCAGGCGTTGATTTTCGTCGGGGGTACCCACCGTCAGGCGCAGGCAGCCCGTTAGCAAGGGGTGCATGGCCGACACATTTTTGATCAGCACGCCACGCGCCTTCAGCCCGGCAAACACCCGGGCCGCCGTGTCATGCGGTGTTTCAGTCGGTGCACTCAGGCGAACCAGCAGCATGTTGGCATCGCTCGGGAAGGGTGTGACCCCGGGCAAGGCGCCGAGTTGTTGCTGCAACCAGGCACGTTGCTCGCGCAGCACGCGGGCCTGCTGGGCAAACACCTCGGCGTGCTCCATCGCAAAGAGCGCGCATTCAGCGTTGAGCACGCTCACGTTGTAGGGTGGGCGAACCTTGTCCACCTCCGCCACCAGGGCAGCCGGGCCCACCATGTACCCCAGGCGGATGCCGGCCAGGCCGAATTTGGACAGCGTGCGCATCAGCAGTACCTGGGCATTGGCAGCCGGGTCGCGTCGGATTTCGTCCAGCCAGGTGCGGCTGGAAAAGGGCTGGTAAGCCTCGTCCATCACCACCAGACCGCCATAGGCCGAGACCTGAGCGATCAGTCGGCGGATCACGTCGGCGTCCCACAAATTGGCAGTGGGGTTGTTGGGGTAGGCCAGATAGACCAGGGCCGGCTGGTGTTGGGCGATGGCCGCACGCATGGCCGCCTCGTCCAGTTCAAAGTCGGGGGTCAGGGGCACGCCGATGAAGGACAGGCCCTGCAGCTTGGCGCCCATGGCGTACATCACAAAGCCGGGCTCCGGCGCCAGAATGCTGGCACCCGGCACGTCGCAGGCCAAGGCCAACAGGGAAATGAGTTCGTCCGAGCCATTGCCCAGCATGAGTTCGTAGCCAGCGGGCAGATCCACGTAGGCGGCCAGTGCCTGCTTCAAGTCGTCTATCCGAGGGCCCGGATAACGGTTGATGGCCACCGCCCCCAGACGGCGACCCAGCTCGGCCTGCAGCGGCTCGGGCAGGGTGTAGGGGTTCTCCATCGCGTCCAGCTTGAGATAGCCGGCGGACGGTTGAACGGCGTAGGCGTGCATGGACTGCACGTCTTGTCGGATGAATCGCAGGGATTGGCTCATGAATGGTGACTCACAGCGGCATCATACCCAGCCCTCAATGGGGCTTGAGGCGCATTTCGGCGGCGCGGGCGTGTGCCTGCAGGCCTTCGCCGTGGGCCAGCACCGAGGCAATCTGCCCGAGGGTTTGGGCGCCCGCTTCGCTCACCTCGATGAGGCTGCTGCGCTTTTGAAAATCGTACACGCCCAGCGGCGAACTGAAACGCGCGGTGCCCGAGGTGGGCAGCACATGGTTGGGGCCGGCGCAATAGTCGCCCAGTGACTCGCTGGTGAATGCGCCCAGGAAGATGGCACCGGCATGGCGCAAGAGCGGCTCCCAGCGGTGCGGATCGGCGCTGGACACCTCCAGGTGTTCAGGGGCGATACGGTTGCTGATCTCGCAGGCCTCTTCCATGCTGCGGGTGTGGATGATGGCGCCCCGCCCTTGCAAGGACACGCTGATGATGTCGCGTCGCGGCATCTGCGGCAGCAGACGGTCGATGGACGCCTGCACCTGCGCAATGTAGCCAGCGTCAGGACACAGCAGGATGCTTTGTGCCAGCTCGTCGTGCTCGGCCTGGCTGAACAGGTCCATGGCCACCCAGTCCGGCGGGGTGGTGCCGTCGGCCAGCACCAGGATTTCGCTGGGGCCGGCAATCATGTCGATGCCCACGGTGCCAAACACACGGCGCTTGGCAGCAGCCACGTAGGCATTGCCAGGGCCAGTGATTTTGTCCACGCGCGGGATGCCGGCCGTCCCGTAGGCTAGCGCGGCTACCGCCTGGGCACCGCCCATCGTGAAGGCCCGCGTGACACCTGCCACATGGGCGGCTGCCAGCACCAGTTCATTGCGCTCGCCGCGCGTGGCAGACGCAACGCCGCTGCCACCGGTGGCCACGCTGCCGCGCACGGGCGTGGGCACCACCATGATGATCTCGGACACGCCAGCCACATGGGCGGGAATGGCGTTCATCAAGACGCTGGATGGGTAAGCTGCCTTGCCGCCGGGCACATAAATGCCCACGCGGTCCAACGGCGTGACTTTCTGACCCAGCAACGTGCCGTCTTCGTCACGGAAACTCCAGCTCTCGCCGCTGGCTTGTTTTTGGGCCTCGTGGTAGCGGCGCACGCGGGCGGCGGCGGCCTGCAAGGCGTGGCGTTGCTCGGGGGGCAAGCCGTCAAAGGCGCGGCGGAGTTCGTCAGCACCCAGCTCCAGATCGGCCATGCGCTCGACGGCCAGGCCGTCAAAACGACGGGTGAAGTCCAGCACCGCCTCGTCGCCCCGCTGGCGCACATCGGCAAGGATATCGGCCACACGTTGCTCAATGCCCTCGTCGGTCTCGGCAGACCAATGCAGACGCCGCTGAAAATCAGCGTCGAAGGTCGGCGAAGCGGTGGAGAGTTGGAGAACAGGGGGCATGGTGAAAGAACGTTTCAGTCAAAGTTCAGGCCGACCGAGCTGCCGTGGCCTGCGCAAACGCGTCGATCAAGCGGCGCAGCGGCGCTTGCTTGAGCTTCAAGGCCGCCTGATTGACCACCAGCCGCGAGCTGATGTCCATGATGCGTTCCACTTCAATCAGGTCATTGGCCTTGAGCGTGCTGCCCGTGGACACCAGGTCGACAATGGCGTCAGCCAAGCCGGTCAAAGGCGCCAACTCCATGCTGCCATAGAGCTTCACCAGATCGACGTGCACGCCCTTGGTGGCAAAGAAATCGCGGGCAATGCCCACGTACTTGGTGGCCACCTTCAGGCGCGAGCCCTGGCGCACCACGCCGGCGTAATCGAAATCCTTGGGCACGGCCACGCTCATGCGGCAACGGGCAATACGCAAATCCAGCGGCTGGTACAGGCCATGGGTGCCCCACTCGGCCTGGTGCTCGATGAGCGTGTCTTTGCCGCATACACCCAGGTCGGCCCCGCCGTACTCCACATACGTGGGCACGTCGGACGCTCGCACCAGCACCACCTGCACGTCCGCACGGTTGGTGGGCAGGATGAGTTTGCGGGACTTTTCGGGGTCTTCCAGCACCTCAATGCCGGCAGCCGCCAGCAGCGGCAGCGTTTCCTGGAAGATGCGTCCTTTGGACAGGGCAAGCGTGATCACGGCAAAGGTTCTTTCAGATGTGCGGTCAGATGCAGGGCGAATCCGTCACCTGTTCAGTGAATGCGCTGGATGTCGGCACCCAGCGCAGCCAGTTTGGCTTCCATGCGGTCATAGCCTCGATCGAGGTGGTAGATGCGGTCAACGACCGTGTCACCATCGGCCACCAGTCCGGCAATCACCAGACTGGCCGAGGCCCGCAGATCGGTGGCCATGACATTCGCACCACTCAAACGCGGCACCCCCTCAATCATGGCAACCTTGCCTTCGACGTGGATGTGCGCGCCCAGGCGCTGCATTTCCTGCACGTGCATGTAGCGGTTTTCGAAGATGGTCTCCGTCACGGCGCTGCTGCCCTGCGCCACGACGTTGAGCGCCATGAACTGCGCCTGCATGTCAGTCGGGAAACCAGGGTATTCGGTGGTGCGGAAGTTCTGAGCCTTCAGCGCTGTCGCGCCAGGCGAGGCTATGCGGATGCCTTCGGCCAAGGGGGTGACGGACACACCGGCATCACGCAATTTGTCAATCACGGCATCCAGGTGATCGGCGCGTGCACGGTGCAACATGGCTTCGCCGCCCGTCGCCGCCACGGCACACAGGAAGGTACCCGCCTCGATGCGGTCAGCCACCACACGGTGCTCGCACCCATGCAGGCGGGGCACACCTTGGATGCGGATGCGGTGTGTGCCATGGCCCTCAATCTGTGCACCCATGGCGATCAGCATCTCGGCCAGATCGGTGATTTCGGGCTCCTGCGCGGCATTCTCCAGAATGGTTTCGCCTTCCGCCAGGGCCGCCGCCATCATGAAGTTCTCGGTGCCAGTGACGGTCACCATGTCCGTGGAGATGCGTGCACCCTTCAGGCGCGTCTGCCCCGGTGGAAGCGAGGCTTCGATGTAACCATGCTCCACCACGATGTGCGCACCCATGGCCACAAGGCCCTTGATGTGCTGGTCCACCGGACGCGACCCAATGGCGCACCC
>VEQI01000151.1 GCA_018883305.1 Limnohabitans sp.
GACTGGATCCATCCAAGAAACCGCTCGCTCGATACCAATTAGCTCAAACCCCCAGCATCAAGCGAATGTTCTGAACCGCCGCCCCGCTGGCACCCTTGCCCAGGTTGTCCAGCCGTGCCACCAGCAGGGCATGGCGATGTGCCTCCTGCGGATAGACACGCAACTCCAGTCGGTTGGTGTCGTTCAGCGCAGTGGGCTCCAGCTTGCCGTCTTCCGTGGGGGCCTCCACCGTGACCCAGGTAGACCCGACACGCGCGTAGTGCTCGCGCAAAGCTTGCTCCAGATCCGCTGCCTGCACGCGGTTGGGCAGGGCATCCAGATGCAGCGGCAGGTTCACCAGCATGCCCTGACGGAAGTTGCCCACCGAGGGCAAAAACAGCGGACGGGCACGCAAGCCCGTATGCTGCATGATCTCTGGCACATGCTTGTGCTGCAGGCCCAGGGCATAGGCCTCGAACGGGGGCGCCTTGCCCGCCTCATAAGCCTCGATCATGGTTCTGCCTCCACCTGAGTAACCACTCACAGACGGCAAAGTCAACGGAAAATCAGCAGGAATCAAACCTGCGTCCACCAGCGGACGAATCAGGGCAATGGCCCCGGTGGCATAGCAACCTGGATTGGAGACGCGAGCCGCCTCGGTGACCGCCTGCGTCTGGCCAGACGTCAGCTCGGGAAATCCATAGACCCAGCCGGCAGCCACACGATGCGCCGTGGAGGCATCCACGATACGGGGACGACGCCCGCTCAAACCGTCCACCATGGCCACCGACTCACGCGCCGCGTCATCATGCAGACACAGCACCACCAAGTCGGCCTGGGCCATGATCTCGCGCTTGGCCTCGGGGTCCTTGCGGCGCGCGGGATCGATGCTGATCACCTCGATCTGCGGCATCGTTGCCAGACGATCACGGATTTGCAAACCGGTCGTGCCGGCCTCCCCATCGATAAAAACCTTGGCCATGCTCAAAGAATCTCAATCAAAAATGACGATGCCCCAGCCCTGTAAGGGAGAGACAAGCTTGGTGCAACGCAACATGATACATTTCACGGCGGCGAAGTCCAGGGCGGGGTGCGCCCAGAGACGCCCGCCCCCATTTTCACCGTCGAAGAGAGAACCCTCATGAAGATTCACGAGTACCAAGGCAAGGAGATCTTGCGAAATTTTGGCGTGCCGGTCCCCCGTGGTATCCCGGCCTTCACGGTGCAAGAAGCGGTGGAAGCCGCCCAGAAGCTTGGCGGCCCGGTGTGGGTGGTCAAGGCACAGATTCATGCTGGCGGTCGCGGCAAGGGCGGGGGCGTCAAGGTCGCCAAGTCCATTGACGACGTCAAGCGCCTGGCCGGCGAGATCCTGGGCATGCAGCTCAAGACCCACCAGACCGGCCCCGAGGGCCAGAAGGTTCGTCGCCTCTATATCGAAGACGGCGCCGACATCCAGAAAGAATATTACGTCTCGGTCGTGACCGACCGCGCCAGCCAGAAAGTCGTCATCATGGCGTCCTCTGAAGGCGGCATGGACATCGAGGAAGTGGCGCACAACACGCCCGAGAAAATCATCAAGGTTTTCGTCGACCCTCAAGTGGGCCTGACGGATGCGCAAGCCAAGGAAGTGACCGATGGCATCGGTTTGCCGGCCAACTCCACCGCCCAAGGCGTGGACGTGCTGCAAAAGCTGTACAAGTGCTACATGGAGACGGACGCGTCGCTGGTGGAAATCAACCCGCTGAACCGCGACAGCAAGGGCAACATCATCGCTCTGGACGCCAAGTTCAACTTCGACAGCAACGCGCTGTTCCGCCACCCCGAGATCGTCGCCTACCGCGACCTGGATGAAGAAGACCCCGCAGAAATCGAAGCCTCCAAGTTCGACCTGGCCTACATCAGCCTGGACGGCAACATCGGCTGCCTGGTCAACGGTGCCGGTCTGGCCATGGCCACCATGGACACCATCAAGCTGTTCGGCGCCGAGCCGGCCAACTTCCTCGATGTGGGTGGCGGCGCCACCCCCGAGAAAGTGACCGAAGCGTTCAAGATCATGCTCAAGAACCCCAAGGTCAAGGCCATTCTGGTCAACATCTTCGGCGGCATCATGCGCTGTGACACCATCGCCACCGGCGTGATCACCGCTTGCAAGGCGGTCAACCTGAGCGTGCCGCTGGTGGTGCGCATGAAGGGCACCAACGAAGAGCTGGGCAAGAAGCTGCTGGCCGAATCAGGCCTGCCCATCATCAGTGCCGACACCATGGCAGAAGCGGCCCAGAAGGTCGTGGCCGCTGTCAAATAAGCCGGGGAATACACATGTCGATTTTCATCAACAAAAACACCAAGGTCATCACCCAGGGCATCACCGGCAAGACCGGTCAGTTCCACACGGAAAAGTGCCAGGAATACGCCAACGGCAAGAACTGCTTTGTCGCCGGCGTGAACCCCAAGAAGGCCGGCGAAAAGATTTTTGACATTCCCATCTACGCGTCGGTGAAAGAAGCCGCCTCGCAGACGGGTGCCACCGTGTCCGTGATTTATGTGCCACCCGCCGGCGCTGCCGCCGCCATCTGGGAAGCGGTGGAAGCCGACCTGGATCTGGCGATCTGCATCACCGAAGGCATCCCCGTTCGCGACATGCTGGAAGTGCGTAACAAGATGAAGGCCAAGGAAGCCGCCGGCGGCAAGAAGACCTTGCTGCTGGGCCCCAACTGCCCGGGCCTCATTACCCCTGATGAGATCAAGATTGGCATCATGCCCGGTCACATCCACCGCAAGGGCCGCATTGGCGTGGTGTCCCGCTCGGGCACGCTGACCTATGAAGCCGTGGCGCAGTTGACCGAGATTGGCTTGGGCCAGTCCAGTGCCGTGGGCATCGGGGGCGACCCGATCAACGGTCTGAAGCACATTGATGTGATGAAAGCATTCAATGACGATCCCGAGACCGACGCCGTCATCATGATCGGCGAGATCGGCGGCCCCGATGAGGCGGAAGCCGCCCGCTGGTGCAAGGCCAACATGAAGAAGCCCATCGTGGGTTTCATCGCCGGCGTCACCGCCCCTGCAGGCAAGCGCATGGGCCACGCCGGTGCGCTGATCTCCGGCGGTGCTGACACCGCGGACGCCAAGCTCGCCATCATGGAAGAGTGCGGCTTCAAGGTCACCCGCAACCCGTCTGAAATGGGCAAGCTGCTCAAAGCACTGCTGTGAAGGCGACAGCCTAAGCAGAACTACCAACGGGCCCGGTTTACGGGCCCGTTACACTTGCGGCCTGTCAATCTGGCGCAGCATCCGGCGAGGGTACGCGCTCGCCCCATCCACGGAGACTAAGCATGGAATTCCTGAACAACACCGATTTCTGGGTCGGCCTGATGAAGATCATCTGGATCAACATCATCCTGTCCGGTGACAACGCGGTGGTTATCGCCTTGGCAGCCCGTTCACTGCCTCCGCATCAGCAAAAGAAAGCCATTTTGTTCGGCTCTGGCGCGGCCGTGGTGCTGCGTATCATTTTGACGGTGGTGGCCGTGCAGTTGCTGGCGCTGTCATACCTGCAAATCATCGGCGGTTTGCTGTTGCTGTGGATTGGCGTGCAGTTGCTGAGCGAGAACGATGAAGAGGAAGAGGGCGAGGTCAAGCAAGCCAGCCTGATGACCGCCATCCGCACCATTCTGATCGCCGACATTGTGATGAGCCTGGACAACGTGATTGCCGTGGCCGCTGCGGCCAAGGGCTCCAATACGCTGCTCATCATTGGCTTGGCCATCAGCATCCCACTGGTCATCTTCGGCAGCACGCTCATGATCAAGCTGATGGAGCGCTTCCCCATCATCGTCACCCTGGGTGCCGCCTTGATCGGCTGGGTGGGCGGTGAGACCATCATCAGCGACGTTTCACTCAAGTCCACCCTGGAAGCCAACCCCTCGCTGCACCACATCTGCGCAGCCGTGGGCGCCGTGGTGGTGGTTGGCCTGGGCAAGTTCCTTCAGGCAAGGCATCACCAAAAAGAAGCCTCTTCCGACTGATGCACGTCACCCTCCCACGGGAGGGTTGATCTACCATCGGAGCCATTCCAACTTGCTCCGGGAGAGATCACTTGAAACGACTGCAACAGGGCTTCACGCTCATCGAGCTGATGGTGGTGCTGGGCATCATCGGCGTACTGGCCTCCTTCGCTGTTCCGGCCTACCAGGACTACACCATTCGCGCCCGCGTGGGTGAGGGCCTGGCGCTGGCGGCCACCGCCAAAACCCAGGTAATGGAAGTGCTGGCCAGTGGCAACGCCGCCGGCGCCACGGAGGGCTACGCCGCCGGCTACCAAACCCCAGCGGCCACCTTGAATGTGGCCAGTATCACCATTCAGCCAGCCAGCGGCATCATCTCCATCAAAACCCAGGCTCCTGCGGGCAACGGCACCCTGCACCTGGTGCCCTTCACCGGCACACGTGAGGCCGCAGTGGCCTTGCCCACGGGCACCAGCAGCTTCACACCACCCGCCCAGGCGGCGGTGAGCTGGCGCTGCGTGGTACAAGGAACCACCGTGCCAGGTGGCATCGCCCTGCCGGCGGGTGATCTGCTGACGTCCAAATACGCGCCGGCTGAATGCCGTTGAGGTGAGGTCCGCGCAGGCACCTTGGGTCATCCTCCTGGCCGCAGCCGCCACGGTGGCCTTGCCCTGGCTGTGGCCCTGGGCACCGCCGCCCATTCCTGCCGTGCCAGGCTTGCTGTCAGCCTGGGGCCTGACGGCCCTCCTGTGGGGATTGAGCCAGTGGCCTGCGTCTCGTCAAGGCCCGGTTTTAAGTCCGCTGGCACTGACCCTGCTGATGGGTCTGGTGGGGCTGGCGGCCTGGCGTATGCCGTTCATCGACCTGGCCTTGCTGGGCGGCTTGTTCGGCAGTGGAATGTGCGTGCTGCTGGCCTCGCAATGCGTTCGTCATGGCAACGCATTTCTGCTGCCGGCCATCGGTGGGGGCGTGCTGGCAGCGGCCAGCCTCTCTGCCATCCTTGGCCTCTTGCAGTATGGTGGGCTGTTGCGTGAACCGCATGCGGTGTGGTCATGGCTGCATGCCAGCCCTGGTGAAGAGGCCTACGGTCAGTTGCGCCAACGCAATCAATTGGGTAGCCTCATGGCGCTGGGCCTGGCCGCCTGGTGCTATTTGGCCCACCTGGGGTGGACCTGTCGGGTCATGCGCCTATTGGCGTGGGTCACCCTGGCCCTGTTGTCCTTGGGCGCGGCGGCTTCGTCCTCCCGCACCGGCGCGCTGGCCTGGGTGGGCCTGTGCTTGCTCACGCTGGTGTGGCCCACCGCAAGCGCCCCGAACCGCAGGGGACCCAGCGCCCGTCAGGGCGCCTTGGTGGCCCTGGGTGCCTTTCTTTTGCTGTCGGGTCTACTGCCCTGGTTGGCCGCGCAAGTGCACACGGTCCAATTACCCAAGGCCAGCGCGTTTGAGCGCCTGGTCACCCAGTCAGAAGGGATGGGCATTTGCGAGAGTCGCCTGGTGTTGTGGCGTCATGTGCTGGCGCTGTCGATACAACAGCCCTGGATGGGCTGGGGATTTGGCGAACTGGATTTTGCCCATGCCACACAAACCATCCCGGGCGAGCGTTTCTGCGGCCAACTGGGGCACGCGCATAACCTGTTGTTGCACCTGGCGGTGGAATGGGGCTGGCCCTTGACACTGCTGGGTGTGTCCTGCGCGGTGATGTGGGTCGTTCGCCGACAGCCCTGGCAAGCACGTCACCCGCTCTCGGTCTTGGGCTGGTCGTGGCTGGGTGTGATCGGTCTGCACAGCGGATTGGAGTTCCCGCTTTGGTATGGGCCATTTCAAATGATCCTGGGGCTGGCCGTGGGAGGCATCATCGTGGGGCAGACATTGGGCACGCCTGGTTCATCGCCAAACTCCAACGTCGTCAAGCCTTGTAGCTCAGGCAGCATGCAACAGATCGCAAGCCGGGTCGTGGTAGCCCTGGGGCTATGCTGCTGTGCATGGGCCGGCTGGGACTACCACCGGGTCTCACAAGTCTTTCAGCCTGCCGTCCTGCGCAGTGAGGACTGCCGAACAGCGCCTCAGCAATGCCTGAACCAAGTGGTCTGGTTTCACCAGGCACGCGACTTTGCCTTGCTGCGGCAGGCCATGGCTGTCAACGACACCGAGCAGGCTCAGGCCTTGGCCATACGGGTGGCGCATTTCGCGCCAGAGGCCTGGGTGTTGGCACAGGTCAGGGTCGTGGCGCATCCCAAATGACCCTGGATACGTCCTGACAGCTATTCAGGGCTGCGCCACAAAATGCCCGCTCTTGCCCCCCCGCTTTTCCAGCAACCGAATGCCGGTCATGGTCATGCCTTTGTCCACGGCCTTGCACATGTCGTAAACCGTCAACAAAGCCACCTGCACCGCCGTCAGGGCTTCACACAAATCAACAACTTAGCCGCCACAGGCTGAGAGCCTTGACCCGTTTTCTGTCGGGTTAGTGGGACAAAATTGGGACAAGATTTCTTGCCCGATCCAAGTGTACGTTACGCGCTAAGTTTGTCTAGGCCGCGCGCTATGCCGATACTGGGTGAAATTTGGTCAACCACTGACCTCACCGTACCCCCACCCCCCGAATCTGAAATGGGTCCCCCCAGACAGGTTGAACCATGTTTCGCTCAAGCAATTTGAAATTTTGAGATTTCGTGTCAAAGGTTGGACCTAATGGATGGGTGCAGATCGAGAGCGGTTAAGCCATTACGCCACAAGGTATGTTGATGTTGCTACTTGTGTGCCCGCAGGTTCTAAGTAAGTCAAACTGAATGCGATTTGCAAGTAAGTTTGGTAGCTTACGCAGTCTACCGTTGATCTTTCTAAGGTAAAAAATAAGGAGACAAAAGCGTTTTTTATAAAATATTTAAATCTGGTAGACTACATTTAGAAACTGTATCAACCAGGAGCAACAATGCCCAAGCATAGTGGTGTTTCAAAAAGCGAAGAGGCTGGACCAGTTGGTGAGACCAAGTCTGAAAAGTTTGAGCGTATTGCTCAGAGGCGGGTCACTGAATTAGTGGCGAAGATCAGACTGATAGGCAATCTAAGTGACAAGCGGAATTACGACTATACGGAAGACCATGTGAGGCAAATTTTTGATGCGCTTGAGTCTGAAGTTAGGGCATGCAAAGGGAAATTTCGGGCCGTTGAGTCATCAACACCGCCATCATTTTCCTTCAAGAGGTAAGGGTGGCTAGCTGATGGTAACAGTAGGAAGTTTATTCGCCGGCATAGGCGGGTTCTGTAGTGCATTTGAGAACATGGGGGCCAAGGTTCTCTGGGCCAATGAAATGGATGTGTCCGCTTGCAAAACGTACAGAGCGAACCATCCGGAAATTGCTTTGTACGAAACGAAAATTGAGGAGCTTTCTGCCATACATGACGATTTGCTACCCGTAGATGTATTGACGGCTGGTTTCCCCTGTCAGCCATTCTCTGTGGCTGGCGACAAGAAGGGTTTCGATGACCCGAGGGGTAGGGCATTTTTCGAAATCATCCGACTGATCAAAGAGTTTGGTGACAACAGGCCGAAGATTCTGCTTTTTGAAAACGTGCCTGGACTCCTGTTTCATGACAAGGGGGCTTCATTTGCAAAAGTCGTG
This sequence comes from Limnohabitans sp., assembly GCA_018883305.1. GTDB lineage: Bacteria > Pseudomonadota > Gammaproteobacteria > Burkholderiales > Burkholderiaceae_C > Limnohabitans. The sequence goes on from VEQI01000151.1 coordinate 7,607, forward strand.
AATGTAATGACCCACTGAATTCCTGCTCAGGTCATACTATTGGAGAAATCAGCCATGAGTATGACGATGGAAGACGACATCAAGCGATGGACAGCCAAACGCAAAGCGGCGCTGGTCATGGAGATCATT
>VEQI01000152.1 GCA_018883305.1 Limnohabitans sp.
CGGCAATGAATGGACTCGGCCAGTGCCAGCAGCGCCTCTAGCTTGCCGCGCATGATTTCACGGAACTCCTCGCTGGCGGGGCTTTCATCGATCATGCGGCGTTGTTGAACCACGTCTTGCAGGCCATAGCACATCCAGACGTTGGCGGACTGTCCATCACGCCCGGCACGCCCGGTTTCCTGGTAATAGCCCTCAATGTTTTTGGGCATGTCCAGATGGGCCACGAAGCGCACATCCGGTTTGTCAATGCCCATGCCAAAGGCAATGGTGGCCACCATGATGAGACCGTCCTCACGCAGGAACCGATCTTGATGCCGTTGTCGGACCTCACTGTCCAGACCCGCATGGTAAGGCAGGGCCGGCAGTCCCGCTTCACTCAGCCGTGCGGCCACGTCCTCCACGCGCTTACGTGACTGACAATAGATGATGCCGCTGTCGCAGCCCTCCGCACCCGCATGCTCTTGTTGAATGAAGCGCAGCAACTGCTGGAACGGGTCTTTTTTCTCGACGATGGTGTAGCGCAGATTGGGGCGATCAAAGCTGCTTACGAACAGTCTGGCGCCCTGCAATTGCAAGCGCTCCACGATGTCGGCACGCGTGAGTTCGTCGGCCGTGGCCGTGAGAGCCAGACGCGGCACCTGGGCAAACCGCTCATGCAACACGGTCAGGGCTCGATACTCCGGACGGAAATCGTGACCCCATTGGCTCACGCAATGCGCTTCATCAATGGCAAACAGGCTGAGCAGGCCGCGAGCATGCAGGCTGTCCAGCAGGGCCAGAAAGCGGGGTGTGTTGACACGCTCAGGCGCGGCATAGAGCAAGGTGAACTCGGCGCGTCGCAGGCGTTGTTCCACCTCATAAGCGGCTTCTCCGCTCAGCGTGGAGTTGAGAAACGCCGCCTCCACGCCCACCTCATGCAAGGCACCCACCTGATCCTGCATCAAGGCAATGAGCGGAGAGATGACCAGGGTGACACCGCGGCCGGCGCGTTGCCGCGCAATGGCCGGGATCTGATAGCACAGTGACTTGCCTCCGCCAGTGGGCATGAGCACCAACGCATCGCCCCCGTCAATGACGTGGTCGATGATTTCGGCTTGCGGACCGCGCAGGGCCTGGTAGCCAAACACCTCGCGCAAAATGGAAACGGCGTCAGACATGGTCAGAGCGTGCCACACCGAGCCAGCGCTGTCACGACAGAAACCCCGTCGGACCGCGTGATGCGTTCACCCACCTACATCTGCTCCCAAGGCAACTGGTCAAAACGCCAGCCGTTGAGGGTGGAGCGGTGGAAATGCGCATCGAGATCTCCCTCGAAGCCATGCACCACGTTGACAACATCCGTGAAGCCCGCGGCCGTCAAGGCTTGCGCAGCTTCTAGCGAACGCTGACCGCTGCGACACAACAGAATCACGGTGCCTGTTTTGCCACCCGCCTGTTCCTGAACCAGACGACAGAACTCGGCGGCATCAGGCGTGAACTCCGGGTACTCATACCAGGGGATATTGATGGCCCCAGGCGGACGGCCCACGTACAGGGACTCGATCTCCATACGGATATCGACCAGAACGGCCTCGGGTTGGGCTTGCATCAGGGCCCAGGTTTCTCGCGGAAGCAGGTTGCGCATAGGTCGCTATTGTCCATGTTCTTACAATTCACCCATGACGAACGCTTATACCCGGGCGGCCAACCTGCCGCAGCTGCTCACGCAACGTATTGCGATCCTGGATGGCGCCATGGGCACCATGATCCAGCGCCTGCGGCTGACCGAGGCCCAGTACCGGGGTGATCGGTTCGCCGACTTTCACCGTGACGTCAAGGGCAACAACGAGTTGCTGAGCCTGACTCGCCCGGACGTGATTCGCGACATCCACGAGGGCTATCTGGCCGCCGGTGCCGACATGGTGGAGACCAACACCTTTGGCGCCACCACCATCGCCCAGTCCGATTACGACATGGCCGAATTGGCCGACGAGATGAATCTGGCCTCAGCCCGACTCGCCCGTGAAGCGTGTGATCGCTACAGCACGCCGGAGAAACCACGCTTTGCCGTGGGTGCCCTGGGCCCCACGCCGCGCACAGCCAGTATCAGCCCGGACGTGAATGACCCGGGCGCGCGCAACATCGACTTTGAAACCTTGCGTGCGGCGTATCACGCGCAAACACTGGCGTTGATCCAAGGGGGCGTGGATGTGCTGCTGGTGGAAACCATCTTCGACACCTTGAATGCCAAGGCCGCTCTTTTTGCCATTGATGAAGTGTTCGAACAAACCGGGGAACGCCTGCCACTCATCATCAGCGGCACCGTGACCGATGCGTCCGGGCGCATTCTCAGTGGTCAGACCGTGACGGCCTTCTGGCACAGCGTGCGCCACGCGCGCCCGCTGGCCGTCGGGCTGAACTGTGCCTTGGGTGCGGCGCTCATGCGCCCCTACATCCAGGAACTGGCTCGCGTGGCCGAGGACACCTTCATCAGCTGCTATCCCAATGCAGGCCTGCCCAATCCCATGAGCGAGACGGGGTTTGACGAAACCCCGGACGTCACCAGCCGACTGCTGCACGAGTTTGCCGCCGAAGGCCTGGTCAACATCGTGGGCGGTTGCTGTGGCACCACGCCTGACCACATCGCGGCCATTCGAGATGCCGTGGCCACCGAGCACGCGCGCCCGCTGGGGTTCTCCCGGCTGGTGGCCTGACTCCGTTAAAATACGTGCTTTCCAAGGAGCGTTGCAGCCCGCAGGTTGTCTGAAGACAACCACTTGCGCGGGTCAGGCTTGGGTCTTTTTTTGCAACGACGCTCACCTGCTGTTCTTCAGGTGAGACCATGACCTCCACACCGCCGCCGCTCAAACTCTCGGGCCTCGAGCCAGTGTCCATTGCCGAAGGCACGCTCTTCGTCAACATCGGCGAGCGCACCAACGTCACCGGCTCCAAGGCCTTCGCGCGCATGATCCTCAATGGGGATTTCGAGCAGGCGCTGGCCGTGGCACGTCAACAAGTGGAAAACGGCGCGCAGATCATCGATATCAACATGGATGAGGCCATGCTCGACAGCCAGGCCGCCATGGTGCGCTTTCTCAACCTGATTGCGTCCGAGCCGGACATTGCCCGCGTGCCCATCATGATCGACAGCTCCAAATGGAGCGTGATCGAGGCGGGCCTGCGCTGCGTACAGGGCAAGGGCATCGTCAACTCCATTTCCATGAAGGAAGGTGTGGACGAGTTCAAGCGCCAGGCACGACTGGTGCGCCGCTATGGCGCCGCCGCCGTGGTGATGGCCTTTGATGAACAAGGCCAGGCCGACACCTTTGCCCGCAAAATCGAGATTTGCGAACGTGCGTACCGCATCCTGGTCGATGAGGTGGCTTTTCCGCCCGAGGACATCATCTTCGACCCCAACATCTTTGCCATTGCCACCGGCATCGAGGAGCACGACAACTACGCGGTGGACTTCATCGAGGCCACGCGCTGGATCAAGCAGCACCTGCCGGGCGCCAAGGTATCGGGTGGCGTGTCGAATGTGAGCTTCTCTTTCCGTGGCAATGACCCGGTGCGCGAAGCCATTCATACCGTGTTCCTCTACCACGCGATTCAGGCAGGCCTGGACATGGGCATCGTCAACGCCGGCATGGTGGGTGTCTATGACGAGGTGGAGCCCACCCTGCGCGAGCGCGTCGAGGACGTGGTGCTCAACCGTCGTCCCGATGCGGCCGAGCGTCTGATCGAGATTGCCGAATCCGCCAAGGGCGCCGCGCGCGACGGCGCACAACAAAACGCCTGGCGCGGCACGCCCGAAACACCGGTGCCGGTGGCGCAACGCCTGAGCCATGCGCTGGTGCATGGCATCACCGACTTCATCACCGAGGACACTGAAGAGGCGTATCAAGAAGTCATCTCACGCGGTGGGCGACCGCTGCATGTGATTGAAGGGCCGTTGATGGACGGCATGAACATCGTGGGTGACTTGTTTGGACAGGGCAAGATGTTCTTGCCCCAGGTGGTCAAGAGCGCGCGTGTGATGAAGCAGGCGGTGGCACACCTCATCCCCTACATCGAGGAAGAAAAACGTCAGCAAGAAGCCGCCGGCGAAGCAGTACGCAGCAAAGGCAAGATCGTGATTGCCACGGTGAAGGGCGACGTGCATGACATTGGCAAGAACATCGTGACCGTGGTCTTGCAATGCAACAACTTTGAAGTGGTGAACATGGGTGTGATGGTGCCATGCCACGACATCCTGGCACGAGCCAAGGTGGAGGGCGCGGACATCATCGGCTTGTCCGGGTTGATCACGCCCAGTCTGGAGGAGATGCAAGTGGTTGCTGCTGAAATGCAAAAGGATGACCACTTCCGCTTGCGCAAGATCCCGTTGCTGATTGGGGGCGCCACCACCAGCCGCGTGCACACGGCGGTGAAGATTGCGCCGCACTATGAAGGGCCCGTGGTGTATGTGCCCGACGCCTCACGCAGTGTGAGCGTGGCGCAGGGACTGTTGTCGGATCAGGCGGCACAATACATTGCCGAGTTGCGCGCCGATTATGAGCGTGTGCGCGAACTGCACGCCCAAAAGAAACAAACGCCGTTGGTCACGCTGGAACAAGCACGCGCACGCGCAGCGCGCCTGGACTGGAGCAGTTATCGCGCCAAGACTCCGAAATTCATCGGCCGTCGCGTGTTCCGCAATTTCGATCTGGCAGAGCTGGAGCGTTACATCGACTGGGGCCCGTTCTTCCAGACCTGGGACCTCGCGGGCCCCTACCCGGCCATCTTGCAAGACCCGGTGGTCGGATCCGAAGCTGTGCGAGTCATGAGCGATGGACGCCGCATGCTGCGCCGCCTCATCGAAGGGCGCTGGCTCACTGCGCACGCCGTGGTGGGCTTGTACCCGGCCAACAGCGTGGGTGACGACATTGTGTTGTGGCGCGATGAAGCGCGCACCGAACCCGTGCTGACCTGGCATGGCTTGCGACAGCAAACGGAAAAGCCCTCCGATTCACCGAATCGATGCCTGTCCGATTTTGTGGCGCCTGTGGGTCAAGCCGACTATGTGGGGCTGTTCGCCGTCACCGCTGGACTGGGTGTGGATGCCAAAGCGCAAGCCTTTGTGGACGACCACGATGACTACAGCGCCATCATGCTCAAGGCGCTGGCGGATCGACTGGCCGAGGCCTTTGCCGAGTGCATGCACGAGCGCGTTCGCAAAGACTTGTGGGGCTACGCGCCCCAAGAGTCTTTGGACAATGCCGCACTGATTGCCGAAGCGTATGAAGGCATCCGCCCCGCACCCGGCTACCCCGCTTGCCCGGACCACAGCATCAAGCGTGAGATGTTTGAGTTGCTGCAGTGTGGCGAGATCGAGATGGGGCTGACTGACAGCCTGGCGATGACCCCGGCTTCGAGTGTGAGCGGCTTTTACCTGGGGCACCCGTCCAGTCGCTACTTCAATGTGGGACGCATTGGGGATGATCAGGTGCAGGATCTGGCGCAGCGTCGGGGTGTGTCACTGGCGGATTTGAAGCGCTTGCTGGCCCCCAATCTGTAAAGCATACAAACGCTTGTCAGACAAACGCCGGCGGCACGGAACCCGCAAGCCGCTCAGGCGTTGTGTGATGCCTGCCGCAACGCGTGCCCCTGCGCCCACCATAACGACAAGATGGCCACCACGCCCAGGATCGACATCACGCCCAGGCCCCAGCGGTAGCCTGCCTCGGCACTCCACAGCACGCCCATCACCCAGGGCGCCGAGGCGCGCGCCAGGGCCAGCGGAACGCCCAGCGCACCATTCAAGCTGGCGTTGAGCGGGCGGCTCACATACATGGCAATGGCTGTGCCTTTGACGATGGTGACCATGCCGTTGCCCAGGCCGTAGCAAGCCACGAATACCAAGGCCCACATCGGGTCGCGACCACCCAGCAGCAACACCACCAGCCCCAGCACAATGAGGCAGGGGATCCATCGGTTGGCCTGATGCACGTCCAGACGTGACTCGAAGAAGTACAACAACAAACGACCCACGACTTGCAGCACGCCAATGCTGGCCGGCACCATGAGGGCCCATGACTCAGCCATGCCCGATTCGCGCAACAAGCTCACCATGTGGGCTGGCAGGGCGGACGTCACGCCCATGATCAACACCAGAAACGTCCCCAGCAATAAAAAGGTGGGACTGCGCAGATGGCGTTGCAGGTCAGGGGCTTGCGTGTGCTTTGAATGGGTGTGTGGCGCAGTGGGCGCATGGCGCAGCATCAGGGCATGAATGGGCAGACAAATCAGCCACTGCATGGCGGCCAGTACCCACAATGATTCGCGCCAGCCCAGGCTTCGAATGAGAAACGCCGTCAGCGGAATGAACACCGTGCTGGCCAGGCCACCCAGAAAGGTCAGCGTGATGATGGCGCGGCGAAAGTGCTGCGGATAGCGCCGCGTCAGCACAGCAAAGGCTGGCGGGTAAAGTGTGGCTGACATGCCGCAGCCCAGGGCTAGCCACACCGCGTAAAACTGCCAGGGGGTTTGCACCAGACTGTGTGCGCACAGCGCCACCCCCATCAGCAAGGAACCACCCACCATCACGGCGCGCTCATGCCCACGATCGATCCATCGCCCCACGGGATAGGCCAGCAAGCCCTCCATCAGCAAGGCCAGACTGAAGGCCAATGAGGACTCGGCCCGGCTCATGCCCAGCGCCGTTTCAACTGGCTCCATGAGCAACGAGAAACCGTAGAACACGCAACCCCAACTCACCAACTGCGCGACAGACAGCCAAAGCACGAGCGTGGAACGGTGGCGAGAATCCGGGTCAACAACGCTGGAGGACATGAACCGAATTATGCGGGCTCGTCTCCCGGATCGCGGTATTGCAGCGCTTCCGCCACATGAGGAAGCTCGATTTCTCTGGCGTCTGCCAAGTCAGCGATGGTACGTGCCACGCGCAAGCTGCGATGCGTTTGGCGGGCGGACCAAGCCCAGCGGGTGGCGGCCTCCTGCAAGCACTGTTGTGCGGAGGCGGTGATGTCCAGTTTGGCCACCTGCGCCGCTGACAGGGCCTGGTTAAGACACCCTTGTCGGACCCTGGCATGCCCGCGTGCATGCGTGCAGCGTGCCTGAACGCTGAGTGTGGACTCGCCGGGTGGACTCTCCAGGATGCTGTGTGGTGACTGCCATCCCACTTCTACATGCAAATCGATACGATCCAGCAGCGGTCCACTCAACCGATGTCGGTAGCGTGCCACCTGATCCGGTGTGCAGCGACACAGACGGTGCGTGCTGCCACGGTAGCCGCAGGGACACGGGTTCATGGCGGCGATCAATTGAAACCGCGCGGGGAACTCGGCCTGACGTGCGGCCCGAGAGATGGTGATGACACCGCTCTCCAGGGGTTCGCGCAACGCTTCAAGGGCGTGACGAGGGAACTCCGGTAACTCATCCAGGAACAAGACCCCGTGATGGGCCAGCGAAATCTCTCCTGGTCTGGGCGGGGACCCGCCCCCCACCAAGGCGGCCGCTGTGGCGGTGTGATGCGGACTGCGGGTTGGGCGTTGCCCCCAGTGCTCCGTTCGGAAATGTCCGGCCAGACTCCAGAGAGCGGCACACTCGAGCGCTTCCTGTGCTTGAGGCGGTGGCAGTAACCCGGAAAAACGGTGTGCGAGCATGGACTTGCCTGTGCCTGGCGGACCGGTCAGCAGGAGATTGTGTCCCCCCGCCGCAGCGATCTCCATAGCGC
>VEQI01000153.1 GCA_018883305.1 Limnohabitans sp.
CCTTGATCTTGCCCGCTGACACCGCCTGGAATCCGGGCGGCGAGGTGTGTACCGCCGATGCCCCGCCCGCACGCGCCCCCTTTGATGAACAAGCGCTTGAAGCAGCCGCCCGTGCCTTGGAGAGCCTGGCGCCACAAGCGGGTCGATGCGCCTTGCTGTTAGGTGGCATTGGCACCCTGGATACCGCGCTCACATGGGCGGGCCGCATTGCCGCGCGCACGGGCTGTGCCGTGCTGAGCGAATACAACGTGCCTCGCACCGAGCGAGGCGCCGGGCGCGTGCGTGCACGCCGTGTGCCTTACGCAGTGGATCCTGCCGTGGCCATGCTGGCTGAATTCGACACCATCATTCTGGTGGGCAGCAAAGTGCCGGTAGCCTTCTTTGCCTATCCCAACAAGCCCAGTGTGCTGGTGCGTGAAGACGCACGCATCATCGACCTGGCCAAGGTGGATCAGGACGTGAACGGCGCGCTGGAGGCGCTGGCGGATCGACTGGGTGCACGAACCCATGCGCCTTCGGGTGTGGCGCAAATCATGGATGTGGCCACTCGCCAAGCCCTGCCCACCGGACGCCCCGAGCCAACGGGCATTGGCCAGGTGCTGGCCGCCTTGCTGCCGGAGAACGCGCTGGTGGTTGATGAGTCTGTCTCCACCGGCCGTGGCTTTGAGGCACCCACGGCCAGCGCTCACCCACACGACTGGCTCAACGTGATGGGTGGCTCCATCGGCTTTGGCCTGCCCTCGGGCGTGGGCGCAGCCATTGCGGCACCGGACCGTCCCGTCATCGTGCTGGAAGGCGATGGCAGCGCCATGTACACCGAACAAGCCTTGTGGACCATGGCGCGTGAAGGTTTGAACGTCAAAGTGCTGATCTTCGCCAACCGCGCGTATCAAATCTTGCGTGGTGAACTCCAGGCGGTGGGCGCGGGCACACCCGGTGAGCGCGCACGTGACATGCTGACGCTGGATCGGCCGCATCTGGACTGGGTCTCGCTGGCCAAAGGTCATGGGGTGCCCGGTCGGCAGGTTGATACCCTGGAAGGCCTGGCCACCGCACTGACCCAAGCCTTGATCACACCGGGCCCTGCCCTCATTGAAGTGTTGATGTGAAGAAAATTTTTTACGGCTGGAAGATGGTGGCGGCGGCTGCCGGCATCCAGTTCATCCAGGCCATGATGCTGCATCAGGCCTTCGGGGCCTACCTGGCTGTGATGATCGAGGAAAAGGGTTGGAGCAAAACCTCTGTCTCCGGGGCGTCGGCCCTGCAATCCATGGAGGCGGCCATCATTGGTCCTATCCTGGGTTGGTTCATTGACCGATTTGGCTCACAGGGGCTGATCAAGATTGGCATTGTGCTGTTTGGCATCGGCTTCATCTGCCTGAGCCAGATCGACACCCTGGGTGGTTTGTACGGGGCGGTGGTGGTGATTGCCATCGGCTCATCCATGTGCGGTTACTTTCCGCTCAACTGCGCCATCATCCAGTGGTTTGAAAAAAAGCGGGCGCGCGCCATCTCCATGGTGGGACTGGGCTTGGCCGTGGGTGGTATTTTTGTGCCGGTGGTGGCCTGGGGCATGCAGCAGTTCGGCTGGCGCACCACGGCATTGAGTTGCGGCATTCTGGCCATTCTGGTGGGCTATCCGGTGGCGATGATTTTTCGCCGCCGACCGGAAGACCACGGCGAAGTGGTGGATGGTCACGACGCAGCCACATCCACCAGCGCGGATGAGGTGAAGCTGGATGACGACCCCGGACATGAATTCACGGCTCGTGAGGCCCTGCGCACCAGCTCCTTTTGGCTGGTGTCGGCCGGACACGGACTGGCCTTGCTGGTGGTATCGGCGGTCAACACGCACGCCATCAACCACATGCGCATCTCCTTGGCTTACACCGTGGCTCAGGCCTCATTCTTCATCACCCTGATGACGCTGGCGCAGGTGGCAGGTGTGCTCACCGGCAGTGTCATTGGTGACCGTGTGAACAAGACCCGCGTCTCGGCGCTGTGCATGCTGATGCATGCCGCCGGCCTGCTGATGCTCACCTATGCCAATGATTCCCTGTGGCTGGTGGGCTTTGCCCTGCTGCATGGTTTTGCCTGGGGACTGCGAGGCCCTTTCATGCAAGCCATCCGGGCCGACTATTTTGGTCGCCGCTCCATCGGCATGATCCTCGGCCTGTCCGCCGTGATCGCCGCCATCGGCCAGGTGATGGGCCCCATGCTGGCCGGCGTGCTGGGCGACATCACCGGCGACTACCTCCTGGGCTTCACGGTCCTGGCCTTGCTGGCGGGCACGGGCTCGGTGTCCTTCTGGATGGCACGTCGTCCTTTACCGCCCACCCAGAGCGCGTAAGCCCACGTCGCCCTACACCACCTGGCATCGGTCATCGCAAAGAACGAATCGAAACGGCTGTCATCGCGAGGAGCGCAGCGACGCGGCGATCCATGCCACTCTTGAGCTCAACTCGCCGTGGATTGCTTCACTTTGTTCGCGATGACAAGGATCGGTCACAGGCCCTTCAGTGCGCGCGCCGCATGCGCCACCACTGCGACGCCACGGCCAGCGCCACCATGACCAATCCACTGACATCAGTCCAGGTCGATGGGTACACCAGTGCAAATCCGGCCACGATCAACAGGGTACGTTCCAACGCCGTGGTCTTGAGCCAAGCCCACCCCTGAAAGCCCGCCGCGATGGCAGCGATACCCAGCGCCGCTGTCAGCGTGACCACCGCAATCGATCCCCACGGCGCACCCGCCAGGGCTTTGGTGGAGCCCATCAGCAAGAGCCCTTGCCCACTGGGGTCCAACACAAACATGAATGGCAGCAGGAAGGCCGGCACGGTGTACTTCCAGCATTGCAGCGTGGTCTTGTAGGGGTCACCACCCGTGATCGCCGCTGCCGCGAACGGCGAGAGCGCGGTGGGCGGAGACACCTCGGAGAGCACAGCGTAGTAGAAGATGAACATGTGCGCGGCAAAGTCCGGCACACCCAGCTTGGTGAGCGCGGGCGCGGCGATCACCGCGCAGATGATGTAGGACGCGGTCACAGGCACGGCCAGGCCCACGATCCACACCACCAATGCCGAGAAAATGGCGGTGAGCAACAACGAGCCCGCCGCGTAATCAATCACGATGGTGCTGAACTTCAAGCCCAGGCCCGTGAGTGTGACCACGCCCACAATGATGCCTGCGCCTGCACAAGTGGTGGCCACATTCAGCATGCCCACCGATCCCGCCTCCAACGCCTTCATCAGGGGCATGCTGCTCAACCGCTGCCCCAGCCCGGAGGTTGAGGATTGAAAAAAATCGCGAGGAATGAGCGCCGTGTCTGCTCGCAACAAACTGGTCACCAGCGACACCACGGTGGCCCAAAACACGGACAAGACCGGCGAGAAGCCCCACATCATGAACGCCACGATGGAGATCAGCGACAGGAAGTGGAACCAATAGCGGCGAGCCAGGTTCCACACCGTGTCCACGGCCTGAATGGTGCTGTCCTTCATGCCGTACTTGCGTGCATCAATTTCCACCATCAGGAACAGCGCCAGGTAAAACAGCACCGTGGGGATGACGGCCATCAGCAGCACGTCCAGGTAGGAAATCTTGAGGAACTCCGCAATCAGGAAAGCTGCCGCGCCCAGCACGGGGGGCGAGATGATGGCCCCCAGCCCCCCTGCAGACAACAAGCCGCCAGCCGCATTTCGCTCATAGCCCACCCTGGCCAACATGGGGTACGCCACAGCGCCCAAGGTCACCGTGGTGGCCACCCCTGACCCCGAGGGGCCGCCCAGCAAAAACGAGGACAGCACCACCGTGCGTCCCGCGCTGGAGGACTTGCCGCCCATCGCGGCAAACGAAAAATCGATGTAGAACTTGCCTGCGCCTGAATACTGCAGGAACGCTCCAAAGATGGTGAACAAGATGATGAGTGACGCCGACACATCGACCGCCACGCCATAGATGCCTTCCAGCGTCATGTAGAGCACGCCCACCAGACGCCCCAATTCATACCCCTTGTGGGTCCAGGGTGCGGGCAACATCGGCCCCGCCAGCGCGTAGGCCATGAAGGCCAGGGTGATGATGGGCATCACCCAGCCGTTGGTGCGTCGCATGCCTTCCAGCACCAGCACGATCAGGCAGACGCCAAAGAACACGTCCAGGCTGTTGGGCAAGGTGTTGCGGTCCGTGAAGTCGTCGCCACCCTGGATGAGATACCAGACCACGGCAATGGACAGTGCCGCGGCCACCCAGTCCCACCACATGATGCGATGCCGAAAGCGCGCGCCAATGGGAAACATCAGGAAGCACAGGAACAGCACCAAACCCACATGCACGGGTCGCAGCACTTGCGTGGGCACAATGGCATAGGCGGTGTAGAGGTGGAACACCGACATGGCCACAGCCATCAAGGTGAGCATCAGCGCCATCCCGCCCTTGAACTTGTTGGCCGCGCCCTCCTCGGCCTCGATGAATTCCTCGGCCTTGGCGAGCGATGCCTGACTGACCTGATGCTCGCTCACGGCACCGGACGAATGGGATGAACTCATGGAGCGATCTTGATGCCCTTCTCCGCGTAGTAACGAATGGCGCCAGGATGGAAGGGGATCGGGGATGCCGAGGCTTTTTGGTTCTCCAGCTTGAAGTTGATGGCCTCTTTGTGCACGGCCACGAGTTCGTCTTTCTTCTCGAACACGGTCTTGACAATGTTGTAAGCGGTTTTCTCGTCCAGGTTGTCATGCGAGACGAGGATGTTCATCACGGTGGCCTGCTTGTTGTCGGCCTCCATGCCTTTATAGACACTCTTGGCGATCACGTCTTCCACGTACAAGTTGCCATACTTTTTGTTCATGGCCGCCACGGCATCGGCGTGGTCGATCATTTTGATTTTGGTGCCCGGCGTGTTGGCCAGATCCGTCACCGCTGCCGTGGGCAGACCACCCACCCAGAAGAACGCATCGATCTTGCCGTCCTTGAGTGCGTTGACCGATTCGGCCACGCTCAGACGCTCGCGCTTCATGTCCTTGTCCTTGTCCAGACCCACCGCCTCGATCAGGCGAAAGGCCATGACCTCGGTGGCACTGCCGGGCGCGCCGGTGGAGACACGCTTGCCTTTGAGGTCGGACATCTTGTTGACGCCCTTGCCCTCGATGCTGACCACATGCATGCGGTTGGGGTACATGACCACCAGTGTCTTGAGAGGCACCTTGTTGCCGTTGAACTTGTCCACGCCGCGCAGTGCGTCTTGCGCGGCATCGGACATCACCATGCCCAGATAGGGCTTGCCGGTGCCGATCAACTTGAGGTTGTCCACCGAGCCGCCCGTCACCTCGGCGGTGGCTTGCATGCCGGGCACGTGCTTGGAGAGCACCGCAGCCATACCGCCACCCAGGGGGTAATACACGCCCCCCGTGCCGCCGGTGGCAATCGAGATGTTTTGTGCCACAGCGGCCGAATTCAACGCAGCGCCCAGCACCAGGGGTGCCAACCAACGAGTCCAAAAGTTCATTGCAGCCTCCATTTTGACAATGTAGGCACCATAGCAGTTCATACCCATGCAGGCCATCCGTACTTCTGCGCATTCTGTCCAATCGGCGATACCATGCTTGCCTATGACAGCACCTTCAAGTACCTCAGGCATGAAGTGGGTCACCAGCTGGATCGGTTCGGTCCAGGGCCCGTACCCCGCAGGCAACCCTTCGGCGCAACCGCTGCTGAGTGGCGTTTTCCCACAGCCGAACCAAGGCGCCTGCGACCAGTCATTTCGACTCATCGTGCGTCCAGACTTGTGGGGGCCGCAAGTGCGCATCCGTCTGTCCAATGCCCTGGGCACCCAGGCCGTGCGCTTTGCCGACGTCTACGTGGGCGTGCAACTGGGCAGCGCGGCGTTGTTGCCCAACACTCAGCAGGCGGTCACATTCGCGGGTCAGCGTCAAGTGCAGATCCCCGCCGGTGAATGGGTCTGGAGCGACGCCATTGATCTGCCCTTCGTCAACGCCACCACCCTGCCCTGGCTGGACGGACGCAAGTTGGCCGTGAGCTTCCATGTCCCCGATACCAGCGGTCCCATGACCTGGCATGCCAAGGGCTTGACCACCTCGTATGTCAATGCACCTGGCACGGGCTCGCAGGGGCATCGCGAAGATGAAGCGGCCTTCACGCACACCACCACCTCCTGGTATTTCCTGGATGCGGTGGACATGCTGGCCCCGGCCGACACCCGCGTGGTCGTGGGCTTTGGCGACTCCATCACCGATGGCACAGCCTCCACCCTCAATGGTGACGACCGCTGGCCCGATGTGTTGACGCGTCGCCTGCGCCAACGGTCCCCTCATCCGGTGGTGGTGCTGAATGCAGGCATTGGCGGCAACCAGGTGGTGGGGCCTGCCCAGTATTCACTGGACCAGCCGATGGCCGGCGGCCCTAGCGCCTTGGCCCGCCTGGCGCGTGATGTGCTGAGTCTGTCAGGCGTCACCACCGTGATCTGGCTGGAAGGCACCAACGACTTCAGCAAAAACGGCAACGCCAGCGTGGACGCCGTGGCGCAGGGCATGCGTGAGGGCGTGGCCCGCATGCGTCAGCACTGGCCTCACGTACGTGTGCTGGGCGCTACCCTGGTGTCCGCTGTGGGCACCACCAGTGAGGCGCATGCCTTTGCCGAACATGACGACAAGCGTTGCGCCCTGAATGAATTCATCCGGCATGCCGGAGTGTTTGACGGCGTGGTGGAGTTTGATGCGGCCACACTGGACCCGTCCACGGGCGCGATGCAACCAGCCTTTGTTCATGACACGACCACCGGCGGCCCGGGTGACAAACTGCACCCGAACCGATTGGGCTATCAAGCCATGGGCATGGCCGTCGACTTGCAGGCCCTGTTCGGGGATTGAGCACCCATCCCGCAGATACGGTCCATGCCCGTTACACTGATGAATTCATTGTTTTTTTGAACGGACCCCCCATGATCACCACCGAATCCGGCCTTCAATACCTGGAAGTCCTTGAGGGCAGCGGCGAGGTTGCCAAAGCCGGCAGCTATGTGCAAGTGCATTACACCGGCTGGCTGTATGAAAACGGTGAGGCAGGCGCCAAGTTTGATTCCAGCCGTGACCGCAACGACCCCTTCGAATTTCCCCTGGGGGCCGGCATGGTCATCCGTGGCTGGGATGAGGGCGTGCAAGGCATGAAGGTGGGCGGTCAGCGCACCCTCATCATTCCCTCGGACCTGGGCTATGGTCCCCGTGGCGCGGGCGGTGTGATTCCTCCCAACGCCACTTTGAAATTCGACGTCGAGCTGCTCGGCCTCGAATAAACCAGTGCAGCGCGGCAGCTTTGGGTTGCCGATCTCCAGCGGGGCCTTGCCCCGCTTTGTTTTGTCACTGATCAATTTTTTGCAAAACCCCTCTTGAAATGGGGTTGGTCGCCCTCAGCTTTGCTGAATGTCCGTCCAACAAGCCTTACAAAGCATGTCAGAACCTACAGAAAAACAAGACCCCTCAGCCGCCGCCCCCTCTGCGGCCGACCATTTGGCCTCGCACATGGCGGGCATGGCGCCCGCTGCCGAAGCCCCCAGCCACGCCCAAGCGGCGACAGAACTCGACCCATTGGCTGCAGCACAAGCCGAAGTGGCCACCTTGCAGGCCAAAGTCGCCGAGCTGCAAGACCAATACATGCGCGGCCAAGCCGACGTGCAAAACGCCCGTCGCCGTG
>VEQI01000154.1 GCA_018883305.1 Limnohabitans sp.
TTCAAGGCAGGAACTTGGCGGAAGGCCGCATGCTGCTGATGGACCTGCTGGAGCACGCCCCCCAGCGTGAGTGGGTCTATCGCCACGAGTGGCAAGTGGGCGATCTGGTGATGTGGGACAACACAGCCACCGTGCACCGCGGACGCCACTACGATTTGTCGCAACGCCGCGAGATGCGACGCTCCACCACCGAGGAAGTCAGCCTCACTCCGACTTGATGCGGGCCGACTGGATGATGCCGCCCAGAATGGCGCGCTCATCCGCCACGCGGGTGCGCAAACCCTCAGGGGAAGAGCCCACCGCATTCCAGCCCTGCGTGAACAACTTCTGACGTGTCTGGGTGCTGCGAATCACCTGCGGCACTTCACGCGCCAGTCGATCCTGGGCGGACAGGCTCAGCGAGGCCGGCCCGACCAAAGCCGTCCACACTTCCAGCTGGACATGCTGAATGCCCAGCTCACGCAAGGCGCCCAGCTCAGGCACCAGTGTGCTGCGTCCCCCCGTGAGCCCGATGATGCGTAAACGACCAGACTTCACATGCGGCATCGCCAGCCCTGGCGGCATCAGTGCCATCTGGATCTGCCCGCCCAGCATGGCCGTGATGATGGCCGGATTGCTGGCGTAAGGCACATGCACAGGCATGAGCCCGGGTACCTGCCGCTTCAGTTGCTCCATGCCCAAGTGAGCCACTGAGCCCGCGCCCACCGAACCGTAATTCCAGCGATCTCCTTGCTGCACCGCTGCCTCGAAAAATGCCCGGCCACCCGGCAACTCCGCAGGCACCACCAAGGCCAGAGGAGCGGTGGTCAGCAGGCTGAGCAAACTCAGGTCGCGTGCCGGATCGAAGGGCAATTGCGGATTGAGCATGCGGGCGGTGGTCAGGTTGCCGTTGATCACCACGCCCAGCGTGTGATCGTCCTGCGCCCTGGCCACCAGCTCCGCGGCCAGGTTGCCGGATGCGCCCGGCCGGTTCTCCACAATCACGGGTTGAGCCAGCACCGGGCTCAGGCCATCTGCCAGGGCCCGCGCGGAACTGTCGGGCGTGGACCCGGCCGGGAACCCCACCAGCAGGCGCACGGGGCGGGTGGGCCAGGCCGTGGCTGGCGCTGCAGCCAATGCAGCAGCACCTGTCCAGGGCAAGGTGATCGCAAGCTGCGTGAAATGGCGACGTGTCAAAGCAAGCATGATTCCATTCTCGCTGATCTCGGTCAGCGTGCGTTGATCACACACGGTCGCTGGCAGGGGCGGTCCCACATGACACTGCACATCTCAAGCAGACAATGCACAATACGCACCCGTTTTGGAATTCATGGAGAACCCTCATGCGCGTAGGCTTGTTGGCCGTCTTTTGGCTGTTGTCTGCCCTCTTGTCATCCGCCCAGGCAGGCCTGGTGCTGGACACCACTCAGGTGGAACAAGCCCTGGCACGCGGCGCGGTGTTGTGGGACGCACGCTCAGCGGCAGATTACGCACAAGGTCATATCCCCGGTGCAGTGAACCTGGGCTCGGTGGGCGATGTGTTTCGTGACCCGCACCGCGAAGACCCGCCCTCTGCGGCAGTGGCCAGCCTGTTGTTTGGCCGCGCCGGCATGGATATTCTGAACCGCGATGTGGTGGTTTATGCCACCCAGGGCGATCCCTACGCCTATTTTGCGGCACGCATGATCGAGTACTACGGCGGACCACACGCCAAGGTGTATCACGGTGGCATCGACGCCTGGAAAAGTGCCGGCAAGCCCTTGTCGCAACAAGTCACCACCCTGCCCCCCGTGACCCTGAACCTCACTCAAGAGCGCGTGGGAACCCTATGGACGCAGGACGTCATCGAACGCGTGCGCGCTGGCGGGGCACAGATCGTGGACACCCGCACGCCCAAGGAATTCAGCGGCGAGGACATTCGTGCCATCCGTGGTGGGCATATCCAGGGCGCCATCAGCATTCCCTACGAAAGCAATTGGCAAGACCCCGCTGCGGCTCTCAAACTGGCCTCACGGCAAGTCAGTCATCGTGAAGGCATGGCGCTCAAGCAGCAAAACGACTTGCGCGCCCTGTACGCCAAGCTCGACCCCGAGAAAGAAACCGTGGTGTATTGCCAAAGCGGCGTGCGTGCTTCAGAGACCGCCGTCATTCTGCGTGACCTGGGCTTCACCCGCGTGAAAGTGTATGAGCCCTCCTGGCTGGGTTACGCCGGCGTGCTTAACGCTCCGGCGGAGAACGAAGTGTTCGTCAACGTGGGTGCCATCAACGGGCAGATCAGTGCGTTGCAAGGCAAGCTGCGCACCCTGGAGGCCGAACTGGCCAAGTTGCAACCTCGGCATTGAGCACGAGCCCCAAACGCGCAAGCGACGAATTCGTTAAAAACTGCCGCATGGCGGTCGTAGATCAGACACACCGGACTCCCGCAATCCCGCCGTCACCCCGTGGGGCTGAGCTGCCCGGAGTCCGCATCTACCGAGAAGGCGGTGATCATCTCGCCATCGCCATGCACACTGTAGAGCCTGTCACCTGGCCCGATTCAGGGCCAGGAAGGAGGGGGTGGTCAAGTTGCCATGCACTTGCACCAGGGCGAGTGCGCCCGAGGCGGGATCCAGGCGATAGACACTGATGCCATTGCCTCGGGCATTGCGTTCGCGGCTAGTTCTCGATCCAACGTAGACAAACATCCCGAATCCTCAAGTAGCTGATGCGGCTGGCGCCACCGATGCCCCTTGAATACCGTGACGTTGCAAGGCCTCTGACACAAAACCACTGGCTTTCATGGCCTCCACAAACTGCGTCAGATAAGCCGCGGCTTCAGGACCACGAGACTTGGGCGTGCCCATGGCTTGCTGAATGACCATGAAGCGCCCGGGCAACAAGCGATGCCCCGGAAAGCGCGGCAAATCAGCCTCCAGTTGTTGCTTGACCCCCGCGGCCACTTCCAGTTGCTGCGCCACAAACACGTCCACCACCGTGGGCGATGTGGGCGCCCGCACGATCTCGGCCTGCCGGAGTTCACGCGTGAGGAAAAGATCGTAGGCACTGCCCTTGCCCACCGTCACGCGAACACCCGGTCGGTCCACTTCTTCATTGGACTGAATGGGTGATGCCTGAGGCACCAGATAACTGCCCTCGATCAGCACATAAGGGGCGGTGAACGAAATGCCCTCGCCACGCAAGGGATCGATGGCGAAGAAACCGATGTCGGCTTGCTCGCCCCGCACAGCCTCCACCGATTTACCCGCCGCGTCAAACACCACCAGCTCAATGCCCACACCGAGACGCTTGGCGAACGCGCGCGCAAGATCGATGGACACGCCGAAAGGCTCGCCCGTGCTTGGGTCGCGATTGGCCAGGATGGGGTTACCCAGATTGATGGACGCACGCAGGTGGCCGGTGGGGGCAAAGGCTTGTTGAATGGCAGAGGTCATGGCTTGAGGAGCTTTCGAATTTTCTGGTGATTTTTCAGCGTGGTGGCTAAATGTGTGCGCAAGGCCTTGGCGGCTTCTTGCTGTTTGCCCGCTTGCAGCAAGTCCAGCCAGTGCAAGTGCTGATGACAGTGCTCATGGTAGCGCTGTCGGTCTTACAGGGTTGAGGTGACGGCAATGATCACAGCGGCTTGCGAATTTGCTCCCCAATCATCTTTGCAACCAGAAAATCCGTCGATTAACTGAAATTTATTTCATGGGATGATCATTTACAGCTATTATGCGCATTAAAATGCAGTTTAATGCAGGAGAGCGGATTCTTATCCCACCGAAGGCGCAAACTCCCATACACGCTCAGGTACCGTACTGCATCACTCAATCAGCCGTCTGGAGAGACGTTACCCCACGGGTGACGCACCGAAGGAGCAAACGATCCGCCTGTGGCTATCGTGAATCTCTCAGGTAACAAGGACAGGGGGAGCGGCAATCTGCACGCGGTGCGTGTCGGGTTGCTATCTTCCGCATAGCCCCCTGACACATGCCCCGTGCAGAGCCTTTCCAAAGGTCTGATCATGCATGTCGTTATTCTGGGGAGCGGCCTGCTGGGCGTCAGCTCAGCCTACTACCTCTCGCAACTCGGTCATCAAGTGACTGTCGTGGACCGGCAGGCCACACCAGCCGCAGAAACCAGCTTCGCCAACGGTGGACAAATTTCTGTCAGCCATGCGGAGCCGTGGGCCAATCCGAGCGCACCGCTGAAAGTCTTGAAATGGCTCGGGCAAGAAGACGCGCCTTTGCTGTTTCGTCTGCGGGCGGATATGCGCCAATGGTTGTGGGGATTGCAGTTTCTGCGCGAGTGCACGCCTGCTCGCACGAGACACAACATCGAGCAGATTGTTCGACTGGGCACCTACAGCCGTGACACCTTGCAACAACTTCGGGCCGCCACAGGTCTGCATTACGACCAGCGCACCCAGGGGATTTTGCACTTCTACACGTCTGAAAAAGAGTTCGAGGGCGCCATCGCTCCCACCGAGCAAATGCGTGAGCTGGGGTGCGAGCGACAAATCATCAGCGCGGACGAAGCCGTCCGTCTGGAACCCGCGCTGGCTCACATCCGTTCACAATTGGCTGGCGCCACCTACACAGCAGAGGATGAGTCGGGCGATGCCAATCGCTTTGCACGCGAACTCGTCAAACTGTGTGAGGCAGCCGGGGTTCGGTTCCTGATGAGCCACACCATCACGGCCCTGAGAGAAGCCGGCGGCCAGATTGATCACGTTGAAGCCACCGACAACGAAGGTCGATTCCAGCGCATCCGGGCGGATGCCTACGTCCTGGCCATGGGCAGTCTGAGCCCGCTGTATGCAGCGCCTCTGGGTATTCAGTTACCCATTTACCCCGCCAAGGGCTACTCGGTCACCATGCCGGTCAAGGATGCCTCGATGGCACATCAGGTGAGCTTGACCGATGACGAATTCAAACTGGTGTTCTCACGGCTCACCGGTCCCGGCGGGGACCGTCTGCGTATTGCGGGCACGGCCGAGTTGAACGGCTATGACCGCGATCTCAACCGCGTGCGTTGTGAGGCCATTGTGAGACGGGTTGAAGAGTTGTTCCCGGGCGCTGGTGACATCGAACACGCCAGTTTCTGGACCGGGCTGCGCCCCGCAACCCCAAGCAACGTGCCCATCATCGGAAAAAGCAAGCTCCCCAATCTGTTCCTGAACACAGGTCATGGCACCCTGGGTTGGACGCATGCCTGCGGATCAGGCAAATCCATTGCACGCATCATCAGCGGACTCAAGCCCGAAGTGGACTTCGCATTCACTGGCATGGCGCCTGACCGCTCACCCATCCGCACCGCCACCTCCACCCACACCACCGCAGAGAGTCAACAATGAATTTGCATCATTTCATCAAAGTCGCAGCGACCGTCTGTGCAACCCTTTTCGTCTGGAGCGCTCAGGCGCAGAGTTTTCCTCACAAACCCGTCACCTTGATGGTGCCCTACCCTGCGGGAGGCGTGTCTGATGTCATTGCCAGAACGCTGAACGTGACTCTGGCCAAGCACCTGGGGCAACCCGTGCTGGTGGAAAACCTGGGCGGCGCCAGTGGCGCCATCGCCGCACAAAAAGTGCTGAATGCGCCAGCCGACGGGCACCTCATTTTCCAAGGCGGTCCCAACGAACTGATCCTCGCCCCGATGGCCAACGCTGCCGTCAAGTACAAAAGTGAAGAATTCCGCCTGGTGCAAATGATCGCCATCAACCCGATGGCCGTGCTGGCACGCAAGGATCTTCCGGTCAACAACGGGGACGAACTGGTGGCCTTTGCCAAAAAATCTGCGTCAACAGGCACACCCATGACCTATGCCAGCGTCGGCCCTGGCTCGATGTATCACCTGCTGGGTGAGCATATGTCGAAATTGACCGGGGTCGATATGACCCACGTCCCTTACAAGGGCGGCGCACCTGCACAACAGGACTTGATGGCCGGGTTGGTAGACATTTTCATGACGCCCTTTGGCAAGAGCCATGGCCAACTGGTGGATGAAGGCAAGCTGAAAGTGGTGGGGGTGCTGTCATCTGAACGCCAGGAGATGTTCAAGAAGGCCCCCACGTTCAACGAGAGCAAAGCGCTGAAGGGGTTTGTCTTTGAAATGTGGTCAGGCTATTTTGTTCGCAAGGACACGCCCGAAGCTGTCGTGCAAGCCTTGCACAAGGCCTTGAGCGAAGTTGCCCAAGACCCCGCTGTGCGCGCTGCCTTGGAAGCCCAGGCCATGATTGTTCCGCGCCCACAAGCTTTGTTGGCCATGAACAAGGTCTATGCAGACAACATCGCCCGTTACCGCGGCATCGCGCAATCCATGAACTTGCAACCTCAGTAACGAAACTTCCAACAGATCGATATGACCATGGGGCACCTTCGGGTGCCTTTTTGATGCAACTACAAGCGATCTTTGCCATCAAGCGGTTTTGAAAGGAAGGTTTGCTCAACCCGCGTGCATGGGTTGTGTGTGGGCGCCATATCCTCTTCGGTTTTGAGGTGCTGGGTAATTGGGATACAACAGTGTCAATCAAGCTTTAACCAGCACGCCCAAAAAGGAAAAAGCCTTCTAAATCATATGATTTAGAAGGCTTTTTGTCTTTTGGCGGAGTGGACGGGGCTCGAACCCGCGACCCCCGGCGTGACAGGCCGGTATTCTAACCAACTGAACTACCACTCCGCGTGGTTGCAACGTTTGTGTGCTGTCTTGCGACCTCACACCAAGTGCTGCCAACTTGGCGACCCTACGGGGATTCGAACCCCGGTACTCACCGTGAAAGGGTGATGTCCTAGGCCTCTAGACGATAGGGTCATAACCTGGACTTTTCGACACTTTTGGTGGAGGTAAGCGGGATCGAACCGCTGACCTCTTGCATGCCATGCAAGCGCTCTCCCAGCTGAGCTATACCCCCGTTGGGTGTCGAGAGTGTGAGTATAACCCGAAATTCAGACTTTGCTCAAACGAGCCAACACAATTTCCCTTTTTGACAGCGCCAGTACCGCATCCAGAGAAGGCGTTTGGGCCGTGCCCATCACCAGCACGCGCACAGGCATGGCCAATTGCGGCATCTTGAGTTGGCAGGCCGCCAGCGTTTCCTTGATGGCGGCCGCAATGACCGGCGTCTCCCAGGCACAGGCCTGCAGGCGCTGCACCAGTTGCGCAATGGCCGGACGGATAGCCTCCGTGACGTGTTTGGCCAACTCGTCTGCCGCCGGGGTGATGTCCACGTAAAACGCTCGCGCCCATTGCGCCAGGACCACCAGCGTGTCGCAGCGGTCTTTGAACAAATCACAGATGGCGCTCAAGCGTTCATCCGGCGTGATGCCCTCACGTTGCAAGAACGGTGTGACGTGTGCCGCCAGCGCATCGCCCGACAAAGCTTTCAGGTGCTGCGCATTCACCCAGCGCAACTTGGCATCATCGAACTGTGCAGCACTGCGCCCCAGGTGATCCAGACTGAACCATTGCAGAAATTGTTCACGCGAAAAAATTTCATCGTCGCCATGGCTCCAGCCCAGACGGGCCAGGTAGTTCACCATGGCGTCAGGCAAGTAGCCTTCGTCGCGATACTGCGTGACGGGCTTGGCGCCATTGCGCTTGCTCATCTTCTCGCCCTGTTCGTTCAGCACGGTGGGCAAGTGCGCATACACCGGCGGTTCAAAGCCCAGCGCGCGGAAGATGTTGATCTGGCGCGGCGTGTTGTTCACATGGTCGTCGCCACGGATCACATGGGTGA
>VEQI01000155.1 GCA_018883305.1 Limnohabitans sp.
GCGCAAGCTGTCACCCCCCGACGCCTTGATGACACCTTGCTCGACGCGCAAACTGTTCGCCGGTTGCCCCAACTTCTCTGCCGCCAGTCCGAGCAAGATGGCTCGCACTTCTGCACTGGCGTGGCGCACGGCCGTGGCGCAATTGGGCATCGAGAACGAACCCGCGGTCACCCCTTCATTGGGGACCAGGGCGGTGTCTCCGGAAATGATGTGAACCTGTTCCAAGGCCACGTCCATCTCGTCTGCGCAGATTTGCTGCACCGCCGTCAGGATGCCTTGGCCCAACTCCACCTTGCCCACCAACAACGTGACCCGGTTGTCCGCCTCGATACGCAACCAAGCGCGCAGCAAGCGCGTGCTGTTGAGATCTCCTGGCAAGCGAGTGGCTTGCTGCGACAACACGGTTTCCAGGGGAATGCCGAATGAAAGACTCAAAAAACCTGCCGCCTGCAAGAGACGGCGACGAGACAGTGGTGCATTCATATCAACCTCCCTTGGCCGCGCGCATCACGGCTTTGACGATGCGGTTGTGAATGCCACAACGACAAAGATTGCCATCCAGCGCAGTTCGAACCTGCGCCTCGCTGGGTGAGGGGTTGCGATCCAGCAGCGCCTGAGCCTGCAAGATCATGCCGGACGTGCAATAGCCGCACTGGGCCGCCTGCTCATCGATGAAGGCCTGCTGCAATCGGCTGGGCTGACCATCCCGCGATAAACCAGCCAGCGTGGTCACCGAACGCCCCACCGCACTGGAGGCCGGCGTCACGCAAGAGCGCACCGGTTCTCCGTTGATCAGCACGGTACAGCTGCCGCACTGGGCTTTGCCGCAGCCGTACTTGGTGCCATTCACGGCAAAGTCTTGGGTCAGCACCGCCAAGAGTGAGACGTTGGGGTCGGAGGGCGTCTGCACGGACTGCCCATTCAAACTGAAGTGAATGCTCATGGTCACCATCTTGCTGTCGGAGGTGGGCGCATGATCAAAGCAGCCTTGACGCCTGTCAAGAAGGTTTACACCAAGCCAACCTCGGCAACAAACAGCAGGTTATTCATACACCCCCGCCTCCCCGGGTGGACGCGACTTGAAGCGCTGGTGTACCCAGTAGTACTGCTCGGGCATGGTGTCAATCATGTGCGCCAATCGACGATTCATGGTGGCGGTGTCAGCTTGCACATCCCCGGTGGGGTAATCCTCCCAGGCTGGCAGCACCTCCACGTCATATCCCTTGTCAGTCAGGCGGGATATCACCGGTACAACCTTGGCGCGTCCCAACTGGGCAAAACGCCCCAGCGAGGGAACGGTGGCCGCAGGCACACCATAAAACGGCACGAAAAGGGACTCCTCAGTCCCAAAGTTCATGTCGGGCAACAAATACAGTGCCTCACCCTGACGCAGGGCACTGATGATGGTTTTCACCCCTGCCTCACGACGGAACAAACGAACACGCCCCCAGCGACTACGCCCTTGCGCCACCCAGCGATCGATCACCTCATTGGATTGCTGCGTGTAGATGGTGGTGAGAGCTCGGTCCAGCGACAGAGCCAGCATGGTCCAGCCGACATCCAGCCCGACAAAGTGCGGCGCGAAGATCACCACGGGTTGCCGATCATCCTGAAGGACAGACAGGTCTCCGCAAAGCCGCACCCGCTGCTTCACCCGATCCGATGACCCGTGCCAAAGCCAGGCCCGGTCCAGCCAGGCCTGGGCAAACACCCGGAAATGCGCTTTCACCCAACGCGCACGCTCAGTGGGTGAAAGACGGGGAAAACACAAAGTCAGATTGGTCAACGCCACCTGACGTCGGCGCTTCACCAACGCATGGAGCAACCACCCCAGGGCGACACCCAGCGCACGTAGCCAGGGCAAAGGCAAATACCCCAGCATGCGCATCAGCAACAGCACCACCTGACTCATCACACGTCCTCAGGCTTCATGACGCGGTTGCTTGTAACGCGCATAACCCCACAGGTATTGCTCCGGATGGGCTCGCACCACGGCTTCTACAGCCTGGTTCATGAGACGGGCGGCCTCTTCCAGGGGCACGTCGGGCTGCGTGGGCAAGGCAGGCTCCATGGGATAAATGTGCATAGTGAACCGCCCTGCAGCTTGGCGCTCGCACCAGCACATCAGCACCGTGGCTCCGGTTTGTTGCGCCAGTCGGGGCAGCAGGGTCATGGTGTAGGCATCGCGCCCCATCCAGGGTGCCCACACGCCTTGGCCTTCGGGGGGCACTTGGTCCGGGAGTAAGGCGGTGTAGCCACCAGCGCGCAAGGCCCGTACCAGCTGACGAATGCCGGCCATGGACGTGGGTGCAGTTTGCAAACCCGGTCGGGCGCGCGATTGGGTCACCAAAGGAACCAGCCAGGACTTGCGCGGTGGCCGAAACATGGCCACCATCGGGCCATAAGTGGGCCCAAAACGCTCGGCCAGCGCCTGTGCGCCCATCTCCCAACACCCCAGATGCGGAGAAACCACAATGACCCCACGGCCCGCACGCATGCCGGCCTCAAAGTGGTCAATCCCGTCCCAGTCCACTCGTCCCAGCACCCCTTCGTTCCGGGGACGCATCCACAACCACGGCAACTCAGCCACCATGCGCCCGGCGGTAGTCACCGCCTCACGTACCACCGAGCGAGGCAAGCCCGCAACAGCCAGGTTGTCATGGATCTGCCGCCGGTATCTGGGAGAAAGCACCCACACCAACCAGCCCAGGGCTGCGCCCACGGACTGCATGAGCCCCAGCGGCAGCCTAGCCAAAATGCGAAATATGAAGGACATCCACATGGTTACAATATCGATTGTCGCCGAGTTAATGAAGCAACTTGCAGGGCGACACCGCGGGACAACCCGTGTGGGCTGGTCTGGTGCCAGCTCTTACTGCTAAAGCGTTCGCCGAAACTCCGTTCAGGGATAGGCAACGCGCCCATCCACCACTGACTGGAGTTTTTTTATGTCTAACGACTATCTCTTTACCTCTGAATCGGTTTCGGAAGGCCACCCCGACAAGGTTGCCGACCAGATTTCCGACGCCATCCTGGACGCCATCTTCGCGCAAGACCCACGCAGCCGCGTGGCCGCTGAAACGCTGTGCAACACCGGCCTGGTGGTGCTGGCTGGCGAGATCACCACCAATGCCCACGTAGACTACATTCAGGTGGCACGTGACACCATCAAGCGCATTGGCTACGACAACACGGAATACGGCATTGACTACAAAGGCTGTGCCGTCATGGTCTGCTACGACAAGCAGTCCAACGACATCGCCCAGGGTGTGGACCACGCGTCCGACGACCACCTCAACACCGGTGCCGGCGACCAGGGTCTGATGTTCGGCTATGCCTGCAGCGAAACGCCCGAGCTGATGCCCGCGCCCATTTACTATGCCCACCGTCTGGTGGAGCGTCAGGCACAACTGCGCAAGGACGGCCGTTTGCCCTTCCTGCGCCCGGACGCCAAGAGCCAGGTCACGCTGCGCTATGTCAATGGCAAGCCCCACAGCATTGACACGGTGGTGCTGTCCACCCAGCACGCCCCCGAGATGAGCCTGGGCGACAAGATGAAGCCCGAGTTCTATGAGGCCGTGCGAGAGGAAATCATCAAGCCCGTGCTGCCCAAAGAATGGCTGAGCGCTGACACCAAGTACCTCATCAACCCCACGGGTCGTTTCGTCATTGGCGGCCCTCAGGGTGACTGCGGCCTGACCGGTCGCAAGATCATTGTGGACACCTATGGCGGCGCCTGCCCGCACGGCGGTGGCGCGTTCTCCGGCAAGGACCCGACGAAGGTGGACCGCTCCGCTGCTTACGCTGCGCGCTATGTGGCCAAGAACGTGGTGGCTGCGGGCCTGGCCGAGAAGTGCCAGATCCAGGTGGCTTATGCCATTGGCGTGGCTCGTCCGATGAACATCACCGTCAACACCCTGGGCACCGGCAAAATCTCCGACGAGAAAATTGCCGCCCTGGTGGCCGAGCACTTCGACCTGCGTCCCAAAGGCATCATCCAGATGCTGGACCTGCTGCGTCCCATCTATCAGAAGACCGCCGCCTACGGCCACTTCGGCCGTGAGGAGCCCGAGTTCAGCTGGGAGAAAACGGACAAGGCAGCGGCGCTTAAAGCTGCCGCCGGCGTTTAAACAAAAAAACCCGCGCAAGCGGGTTTTTTGTTGTCATGCGTTTTTAATTGGGGTCAGATTCCAATTAATTAAAACCTGCAAATTCAAAATCGGATTTTGAATTTGCAGGTTTTTTGGGATCATCAAATCCGCGCCAATACGCGAGTTTTTTCAGAGCAATTTGACAAGTGCGAACACCGCCGCCGCTTGTACCACCAGCATGCCAGCCACCCATTTGATGATGTCCACCTTGTTTTCAGCCAAGTCTGGCTTGGTCGCCAAGGTGTTGATGGAGAAATAGTTCATGAGCTTGCCAGTGGAATGAGTGGCCTGTGGTCATTCTAAAAATTCGCGTCATCGAATACAAGCATGATGTGAATAAATGGGATGACATGTCACTCGATCACCTCTTTCCATCACGCGACCTCTAGAGACGGATCGGCTCAGCAACTTGCTAGATATCGTGCAGAATTAATTGGAATCTGACCCCAATTAAACCCAATTAGCCGAATGTGATCGATGTCCAATCCGGTTGATCTGTGCTGATCGATTTGAGAAAATCACCGAATGCCTCAACACAGCAAAACGGATCAGCCTCTCGGCTTCGAGGACCGACTTCAACGCTTGTTCGATTTGCACGACAAAATTGCAGATCAGGTGGGGGGTTTATCGAAAAGCCAGGGTGATGCCGCCGAGGAATTTTTTGTCAACAGCCTGCAAGACAACAAGACGGTGGGCGGCATTCGGTTTGACGAAGTGCATGCCCAGGTCAAGGGCGGCGAGCCCGGTCGGCAACAAGAGTACGACATCATCCTGAACAATGGCCAAGCGGCCGCAGTGATCGAGGTGAAATACACCGTCAGGCAGCGCGACTTAGCTCAACTGGAGCAGCAACTCCAGCGCATTCGGCGTGATTTCCCCAGCTACAAGAAGAAAATTCTTTACGGTGGTATCGCCGGTTTTTCCATCCCCAGCGCAGTGGCTCAAGCGGCGCACGTCAAAGGTTTTTTTGTGTTGCGCCGACGAGGTGGCCTGCTACGGGTGGACGCCACAACGATGAAGCCGGCAGCCTGAAAGAGCGTAGCAGCTGAGTTCACAGCACTTTCAGCGTGCCCGAAATAGCCACCAACTGGTCGGCCGTTGAGTAGATTTGCACATCCTTAAGCACGATGTTCTGCACTGCCGTGTTCGAGCCTGGACCATCCAGGTCCACTCGCACGGTGGTGTCAATACCGTCGGTGCTGATAGTCACATAACTGGATACCGTGCCACTTGCATAGCCTTGCAACAGTTTGGCAATGTCAAGCTTGTCAGTAGACTGGTTGAAGCCATCGATGCGGTCGGTGCCGGTCTGGTTGGTTTGCCAGACAAATGTGTCCGCTCCACCACGCCCCACCATGTGGTCGTTGGCACCAGTGGCGTTGATCGTGTCATTGCCGGTGGTGCCCAAAAGCAAGGTCTGGGTGTCGGTCGTGTTGTAGTTGTAGGTGGCAGAGTTGAGCACCACCCGATCACCTGCATCCATGTTGATGAGCAACGGCGCAGGATTTTTCAGCAACACATCGTCAGAGAGCGTGATGATATTGCTCGAACCGTTTTGCGCCCAGATCTGCTCTATGTTGGACATGCCATTGATCAGCAATGCCGGGTTGAGGTTGATGCCCCCCTGCAAATACACCACATCGTAACCAGCGCCGCCATCGATAGCGGTCAATCCAACTTCACCGCCATAAGTCAGCACATCGTTATCGGCTGAGCCACGCAATGCCTTCACCACCGGTGTCGAATAAGTGTCAGCCGTTGTACTGGTGTTATCCAGAAAAACCGAAAACTCCGACACGATCATCTGCTGGTAGTAACCAGCGGAATCGTGTCGACCCAGATTCCAGGTCGATCCCGTCGAGATGAAGCTGTTCACGCCCGAAACGTTTGGCAAGGTATCGTCAACGGCCACCTCTACGCCATCTTTGTAGATGACTTGCTTGGCACCGGCATAATTTGTCGCACTGGAAGTCGCCGCAGAACTTGGCCCGTTGATGTGCGCTTCAAACACAATGTCATTGGCAACTCCCTGATCTACCACACCACCGATCAATCGACCGGCACTGGAGTTGTTGGTATACGCGCCAACGTCGAATACGAATGCGTAGCTGCCGCCGGTTTGCGTCTCGCCGTAGTGGGAACTCAGACGATTACCAGGCGTGGCTCCATCTGGACCAATCTGAAATAAACTTCCGTTACCGGTGCCAGTTGACTGCACCTTGGCCGAGATCACTGCATCGGTCCAGTTACTTGCCGCAGGGCCTGCAGCAGTCATAAAGTCGTTGTTGACCCCGTCACTGCTCTGGCCGGTATTGAAGTTGATGCCGTAAGTGCCATCCGAGCGGGTGATCACTGACCCGTTGTTGACAATGACCCCTTGAGAACCTGCGGTAGTTTGCGCCATATCTCGGCCATTGCCTGATTGGTCATACCACTTCACCACATACCCCTTGCTGATCGCCGTGGTGCCCGTAAACGTCAATAGCGCTGCGGTATCCAGTTGACCGTAGGCGTCGAAACCGATGTCGGCCGTCGCACCATCCGAGGAGCGTCGAACCTGGATGGCATACGTCACCAGGTTGGGGTTGACATCCACCAAGCTGTAAATGGCCTGCATGCGGGTGGGGTCCACTTCCTGGATTACACCAATACCAAAACTCTTTGCCAAGGAACCCGTGCTGGGATTACTCAGGTTGATCTGTAGTTTGTCGTTGATTTCTTTGTAATAGTCACCGTTCACTGTATAGCTGATGAGCTTGGAGGTTTCACCTGCATTGAAGGTGACTGTCCCAGAGGTAGATCCGGTGTAATCGTAGCTGGCCGCCGGACTGGTTAATGTGACGTTATCCACCGTCACTGCCCCAGTAGTCGTGGAGTTGTCCGTGAACTTCAGAGTGGCTGTGCCCGTTGATGTGGCGGTAAAGCTGAAGGACTTGGTACCACTACCAGAGGTGGTCTGATCCGACAAGACAGTTACACCAGAAGCGGTCACCCCGAAGCTAATCGATGGAGTGCCGGTTTGACTCCAGCTGACCATATAGCGTTGGCCGGCATTCAGCGAAACGTCCTGCGACGCATACCCCCCCTGATTGGCAGCACTGTTGGCAAAGTTGAGCGCGCCACTGACGATCGAGGGAGCAGGGCCCGTGGCGGGCGAAGGAGCAGCCGTGAAACCCCATCCCGAGCTGCTACTGAAATCGCCATTGACCAGTGTTGCTGCCCCTCCCTGGATTGTTGCCGTACTGTTGATCGTGTCGACCCCATAGTTAACCGTTGCCGACCCAGTGAGATCGCCAGCCCGAGTGACCAGAAAAGCCAGCGATCGAGTACCCGCAGTGCCTTCAATCACACTGGCATTGGACAATGTGTAGATAGAAGAAGCCACGGGTGCAGTTGCTGTCACCACCTGGGTGTTGCCCGCCTTATCAGCAGCGGTGACCCGAATGTTCGTTTGACTGCCGCTGCTTGGGGTGGGTGTGAGTGGGCTAAAGACACCACCACTGCTGGGGGAGACCGTGGCCGTGTTGACTGACCAATAGCC
>VEQI01000156.1 GCA_018883305.1 Limnohabitans sp.
CCACCACAAAGGCCGTGCCCTGCTCACGGGCCAGCGCCAGCATCAGGTCCCACACCTTGTCCGCCGTGCCACGGTCCAGGTTGCCAGTAGGCTCATCGGCCAGGACACAAGCCGGCCGGGTCACCAGGGCGCGCGCCAAGGCCACCCGCTGGCGTTCGCCCCCCGACAGCTCGGCAGGACGGTGCAAGGCCCGCTCAGCCAGCCCGACAGCGGCCAGCAGGGCATCTGCTTGCTCACCGGCCTGCTGACGGTCCTCACGCCGAATCCACAGCGGCATGGCCACATTGTCACGAGCGGAGAACTCGGGTAACAGGTGATGAAATTGGTAGACAAAGCCCAGATGCTGATTGCGCAAACGGCCTATGGCCGTTGCAGACAGGCCCGCCAACGGCTGACCCATCAAGGTCACGTGTCCACTGCTGGGTTGATCCAGACCGCCCAACAAATGCAGCAACGTGCTCTTGCCAGACCCAGAGGCACCCACAATGGCCACCGTCTCGCCCGCGCGAACTTCCAGGTCCACCCCGGCCAGCACCGTCACATCCAGCGCGCCTTCCTGAAAGCGACGACCCACACCCGAGGCCTGCAACACCCGATCATTCATAGCGCAGGGCCTCCGCCGGCTGCACCCGGCTGGCACGCCAGCTGGGGTAAAGGGTGGCCAACAGGGCCAGCAGCAGCGCCAGCACCACCACCGGTCCAATGTCGGCCCACTGCGGGTCACTGGGCATGCGGCTGATCAGGTAAATGTCTTGCGGCAGGAACCGCAGCCCCAATGCCCGCTCAATGGCTGGCACGATGACATCGATGTTGAAGGCCACCACCAACCCCAGCAGCAGCCCACTCAACGTGCCCACCACGCCCACCAGCGCGCCTTGCACCATGAACACGCCCATGATGGAGCCCGGGGAGGCCCCCAGGGTGCGCAAAATGGCGATGTCGGATTGCTTGTCCGTCACCGTCATCACCAGCGTGCTGACCAGATTGAAGGCGGCCACCGCCACGATGAGGGTCAGGATGATGAACATCATGCGTTTTTCAATCTGCACGGCGGCAAACCAGTTGCGGTTCTGGCGCGTCCAGTCGCGCACAGCCAGCAGGGGATCAATCTGCAAGGACAGCTCGGAAGCGACGGCACGGGCCTGCTGAGCATCCCGAAGCTTCAGGCGCAAACCGTTGGGACCTTCCAGCCGCAACAGGCGTTGCGCATCGTCGATCTGCATCACGGCCAGCGTGGCGTCAAACTCATAGTGGCCGGTGTCGATCAGGCCCAGCACGTCCAGTTGTTTGAGCCTGGGTAGCACCCCCGCCGGCGTGACCTGCCCGCCAGGCGCCACCAAGGTCACCCGATCCCCCACGCGCACGCCCATTTGCCGCGCAATTTCCACCCCCAGCACCACGCCAAAGCCACCTGGCGCCCAACCCGCCCGAAGCGTGGGGGGCAACAAAGCCGCGTAGTCCGCCACACCCCGCTCCTGCACGGGGTCGATGCCGCGCACCACCACTCCCCGCATCTCTTCACCGCGTGCCAGGAGCGCTTGCGCCGTGACGTAGGGCGCCACGGCCACCACCTCGGCGTGCTGGCGCAATCGCTGGGTCAGCG
The DNA here is from genome assembly GCA_018883305.1 of Limnohabitans sp. Lineage (GTDB taxonomy): Bacteria > Pseudomonadota > Gammaproteobacteria > Burkholderiales > Burkholderiaceae_C > Limnohabitans. The sequence goes on from VEQI01000156.1 coordinate 1,604, forward strand.
CGTCGGTCTCCAGCAGGGCGCCACCATCGCGCGCCACCACCTCGGCGTGCGAGAGCACAGACAGCATGCGCTCGCGCACCTCCTTTTGAAAGCCGTTCATCACGCTGAGGACGATGATGAGCGCGGCCACACCCAGGCAAATGCCCAGCATCGACACGCCCGAAATGAAGGAGATGAAGCCGTTGCGACGCGTAGCGCGGCCGGCGCGCGTATAGCGCCAGCCCAGCACGAGTTCGTAGGGTATGCGGGTAAAGGACATGGTCTTGGGGGGAGATTGTGGCATCAAGGACAATCACCCCCGTGATCGCCGCTACCACCGTTCTCCTCGGGCACGCCCTGCCCCCTGCCGACAGCCCCGACATGCACGCGGCGCTGGCCGCGCTCCCTCTGCCGTTTCTGCGGGGGTGGTTGAGGCGCAGTGTGTGTCAACGAACCGATACGTCGCAGCCAGAGGACTTGGCGTTGCCGCTGGAGCGGGCCTGGGCAGACACCCTGGGCTGGCCGACCCCATCGCCCTTTCCCTGGGCTGCCCTGGCCGCCCGGGCACGCCAGGATTTGCCCGCCACGCAGACCGCCCAGGCCTGGGCCTTCATCACCCTGTGCCATTGGCAGGTGGGCAATGGCCAATTCACGCTGTTGGACAGCGGCCCCCTTCGCGTTGAAGAATCCGATGCCTTGTTGCAGGTGATGCGCCCGTATTTTGAGGAAGACGGCATCACCCTGTACCCGCACCGCCCTGGCCAGTGGCTGGCTTGTTCGCCGTTGTTCGATGACCTGCCCAGCGCCAGTCTGACGCGTGTGCTGGGCCTGCCCATCGAGCCCTGGTTACTAGGCGCCCAGTTACCCGCGCTCACGCCCGCCATCCGAACCCTGCGCCGTTTGCAAAACGAGATGCAAATGTTGCTGTATCAGCACCCGATCAATGAGACTCGAGGCACGCCTGTGAACTCGATCTGGATCGAGGGCTGTGGTCGTTTGGGTGGCGTCACCCCACCACCCCATGAGCCCAGACCGCCAGTGGAGGTGCTCGACGATTTGCGCGAGCCCTGGTTACTGCGTGATGCCCAACGTTGGGCCCAGGCCTGGACTCGGCTCGATGCCGACATTCTGCCGGCACTGCTCACCCCCCCCGGTGCACGAGTCGTGTGGTGTGGCCAGCGGCAGGCGCGCTGGTGGACTCATCAGCCCCCGCCCACCCTGGAGCGCCTTCGCCGATGGTTTCGCTCCCCGACACCGGCAGAGGTCCTGGCATGCGATGTCTGAAGCGTGACGTACCGCCTCGCAGCGTCTGGGCACTGGAACAGGCGGGCGTGCATCCCTTGCTGGCGCAGTTGTTCGCGGCCCGTGGCGTGACGCATCCACAGGAACTGGATCCGCAGTTGCAGCACCTGCTGCCGCCCCAGCAATTGCTCGGCGCCGAGGCCGCCGCCCGGTTACTGGCCGACGCCATCGAGCAACAGCAGCACCTGTGCATCGTGGCCGACTACGACTGCGACGGCGCCACCGCGTGTGCCGTGGGTGTGCGCGGCCTGCGGCTGTTGGGTGCTACCCAGGTGAGCTTCGTGGTGCCAGATCGGCAAGTCGATGGCTATGGCCTCACCCCGCCCATCTCAGAGCGCGTGCACTTGCTGGGCGCCCAGGTACTGATCACGGTGGATAACGGTATTGCCAGCCTGGAAGGCGTGGCCCGCGCGCAGGCGTTGGGCATGCAAGTCCTGGTGACCGACCACCACTTGCCAGGCCCCACCTTGCCCAGTGCCGAAGTCATCGTCAACCCCAATCAGCCGGGCTGCCCATTCGAGAGCAAGCATCTGGCAGGCGTGGGGGTGATGTTCTACGTGCTGATGGCCTTGCGCGCCGAACAACGGCGCCGGGGCCACCATGTACCTGGCCAGGAACCACGCCTGGACACGCTGTTGCCGCTGGTCGCGCTGGGCACCGTGGCCGACGTGGTTCGGCTGGATGCCAACAACCGGCGTCTGGTGGCGCAAGGCCTGAGCCGTGTGCGCAAAGGCCTGCTGCCCCCCGGCATGGCGGCTTTGTTTGAGGTTTCCGGTCGGGACGTTCGTCGCGCCAGCAGTCAGGATTTTGGCTTCGCGGTGGGTCCACGGTTGAACGCCGCCGGCCGCCTCTCGGACATGACCCTGGGCATCGAATGTCTGCTCACCGACGACCCGGCTCGGGGCCGTGAGCTGGCCATGGCACTGGACCGCATCAACCGGGAACGGCGCGAGCTGGAAAACGACATGCGCGAGCAGGCGCTGGCACGGGCCGACGCCTTGTTGCAAGCCGATGGCACCCCACCGGCCGCCTTGAGCGTGTTCAACCCCGATTTTCACGAAGGCGTGGTGGGCATCGTGGCCTCGCGTCTGAAAGACCAGCATCATCGTCCCTGCTTTGTCTTTGCGCGCAGTGAGTCGACCGTGCATGGGCCCGTTCTCAAAGGATCGGGGCGCTCCATTGCGGGCTTTCATCTGCGCGACGCCCTGGACTTGCTGAGCAAACGCCGGCCCGGCGTGTTGCTGCAATTCGGCGGACATGCGATGGCTGCCGGTTGCTCGATTGCCCCCGATCGGCTGCAGGATTTCACCCAAGGTCTGCAAGAGATTGCCTCGGAATGGCTGGACACCGCCCAACTCACACGCAGCCTGGACACCGACGGCCCGCTGGCCCCCGAACACCGTCGCCCGGACGTGGTAGCCCTGCTGCAGCAAGAGGTGTGGGGACAAGGCTTCGCTGCCCCCACCTTTTGTGACACGCTAGAAGTGACGGGCCAACGCGTGGTGGGTGAACGCCACCTCTCACTCCGGTTGCGGCATCAAGGGCACGCCGTGGACGGCATCTGGTTCGGTCGCACCGACCCCCTGCCGCCGCAAGCCACCCTGGCGTACCGTCTTGACATGGACGAATGGCAAGGCACGCGTCGGGTCCGGTTCGTGATTGAGGGTGAAGCCAGCGAGACTTAGTCGGGCACCGTAAAATCACACCGTGTCTATCCTCAATGCCGACCTGCACTGCCACTCCGTGGTGTCTGACGGGACGCTCACCCCCGAAGTTCTGGCCCAGCGCGCCAAAGACCTGGGTGTGGAGCTGTGGGCGTTGACCGACCACGACGAGGTGGGTGGCCAGCACCGTGCGGCGGCAGCCGCGCGTGCCCTTTCGCTGCCTTACCTCACAGGCACCGAAATTTCCGTCAGCTTTGCCAACAAAACCGTCCACATCGTTGGCCTGGGCTTTGATGCGGACAACCCCCAACTCGTCCAAGGTCTTCGAGCCACGCGCGGTGGTCGCGACGTGCGCGCGCAAGAAATGGCCGATCAACTGGCGATGGTGGGCATCCCGGGCAGTTTTGAAGGCGCCCTGAAGTACGCCGGTAACCCCGAACTGATTTCACGCACCCACTTCGCCCGCTTCCTGGTGGAAACCGGCGTATGCAAAGACACCCCCGAGGTGTTCCGCAAATACCTGACCGAAGGCAAACCAGGCTTTGTGCCGCACCGATGGGCCACGTTGTCCAATGCGGTGCGCTGGATCACTCAAGCCGGTGGTGTGGCCGTTATCGCCCATCCTGCACGCTATGGCTTCACGGCCAATGAAGAGTTTGCCCTCTTCAGCGAGTTCAAGGCCCACGGCGGCACGGCCGTGGAGGTGGTCACGGGCAGTCACTCCAGCGCGGATGCCGTCACTTACGCCGACATGGCGCGTGAGTTTCAGCTCGCCGCCTCACGCGGCAGCGACTTTCATAGCCCGGATGAAAGCCACACCGACTTGGGCCAGCTGCCCTGGTTGCCTGGCGACCTGCAACCCGTGTGGGAGTTGCTCAGCGACCGCATCCAATGAGTGGCCCCGCCGGCCAACCTGCCGCCTTGAGGTCAGGCGTTGCCTTTGCGGTGATGGCCATGGCCTGCTTTGCTGTCATGGACGTTACCAACAAGGTCCTGGTCGCTGGTATGCCGCTGCTGATGGCCTTGTGGTTTCGCTACATCTTTCAAGCGGCCGCCACCACATTGGCCATCCTGCCGCGCCGCGGTTGGGCCCTGTTTCACACCCAGCAGCCCTGGCGGCACTTGTTGCGCGGGGTGTTGCTGTTCTTGTGCAGCTTGCTGGCGTTTATCAATTTGCAGCACATGCCCGTGGCAGAGTTCACCGCCATCGGCATGCTCACCCCGCTGGCCGTGACGGTGCTGGCGCGGTTTTTCCTGCAAGAGCATGTCTCCCCGCTGCGCTGGGTGCTGATTCTGGGCGGGATGTCTGGCGCCTTGCTGATTGTGAAGCCCGGCACGCAAATGTCCTTGTCCACCGCCTGGCTGCCGCTGTTGATGGTGATGGTGTATGCCAGCTTTCAAGTGCTCACCAGTCTGATGGCCCGCACGGAAGAACCGGTCACGCTGCATTTTTATACCGGCTGGATCGGCACGGCCATTGCCTCGGTGCTGGTGCTGGGCTGGTGGACCACCGACCTGAGTGTGTCGCAATGGGCGATGCTGCTGGTGCTGGGTGTGGCAGGCACCTTGGGCCATTACCTGCTGATCCTGGCCTTTGCTCGTGCACCGGCCTCCAGCGTCACGCCTTTTCTCTACACAGGCATTGCCTTCGCCTCCTTTGGCGGCTGGCTGGTGTTCACCCACATCCCGGATTCACTGGCCCTGTTGGGCATGCTGCTGATCGTAGGATGTGGCTTGCTGGCGGGTTGGCTCAATGTCCGTGAGCAACGCATTGGCACTTCTCACTGATTGTTCGACGCCATGGCCCAGTTCCTGCACGTTCACCCCGACAACCCCCAGGCTCGCCTGCTCAAACAGGCCGTCCAATGGCTCGCCCGTGGCGAGGTGCTGGCCGTTCCCACCGACTCCAGCTACGCCCTGGCCTGCCACCTGGACGACAAGGCTGCGGTGGAGCAGTTGCGTCGTATTCGCGGCGTGGATGACAAGCACCACCTGACCCTGCTGTGCCGTGACTTGTCCGAACTGGCCCAGTTTGCACGCGTGGACAACCGACAGTACCGCTTGCTGAAGGCGGCCACACCCGGGGCCTACACGTTCATCCTGGAAGCCAGCAAAGAGGTGCCCCGGCGTGTCAGCCACCCGCAACGCAAAACCATCGGTCTGCGAGTGCCGGAGCACAAAGCGCTACAGGAACTGCTGGCTTTGCACGCGGCCCCCTTGCTGGCCACCACCCTGATCCTGCCGGGCGAAGACCAACCCCTGAACGATCCAGAGCAGATTCGCGAACAACTGGAACACCAGATAGCCGCTGTGGTCGATGCCGGCGCCTGCCCTCTGGAGCCCACCACGGTGGTGGACCTCACCCCGATGGGCCAGGGCGATGACCCCCTCGTGGTACGTCTGGGCCGCGGTCGCCTGGACGTACTGGGCTTGGCCTGACCCAACTGTACCCAAAAGTTTTCCAGGCTTGCTGTTCAGGTTAAGTGAAACGCATGGCATTTCCCACTGTCAGCGGGGGTTGGGCATAACAAAGTCATAATTCAAGGGGTGAACTTCCCTGAACTGGTCCAGACCGTCCTGATCTACGCCCTGCCGGTGCTGTTTGCCATCACCCTGCACGAGGCGGCCCACGGGTATGCCGCGCGGCATTTTGGCGACAACACGGCCTGGATGATGGGCCGCGTCACCCTCAACCCCGTCCCCCACATCGACTGGGTGGGCACGCTGGTCATGCCCCTGGTCCTGTACTTCGCCACCTCGGGCGGCATGCTGTTTGGCTATGCCAAGCCGGTGCCGGTGCGTTTTGATCGACTGAACAACCCCAAGCGCGACATGATCTGGGTCGCTCTGGCGGGTCCCGCCATCAACCTGGTGCAGGCCCTGTTATGGGGCGCATTGTTGTATTTACTGGTGGGCGCTGGGCTACACGAGCGGTTTTTCCTGGAAATGTGCCGTGCGGGCATGCTGGTCAACGTGGTCATGTTTGCCTTCAACCTGTTTCCCCTGCCGCCATTGGATGGCGGTCGTGTGCTGGTGGGCCTGTTGCCCTGGCGGCAAGCCCTGATGTTTTCTCGCATCGAGCCCTATGGCTTTTTCATTGTCATGGCACTGGTGCTGATG
>VEQI01000157.1 GCA_018883305.1 Limnohabitans sp.
TTGTTGAACGGGGCGCGGATGCCTTCCACGGCTGATGACGTCTGAGCGGACACCCGCAGGGCTGCCTTGCGGGCTGCAGCGGACTTCAGGTGCGGGTTGGATTGCTTGAGCGTCATGCTGGTGATGGTACGTTGTGGGCCCTGAAGACAAGGCCAGCGTGGCCAATTTCGGGCGAAAGGACGAGCGCGCCTGGCCAACAGCCACAACCCGCCCCGTCACCGCAGGCTGCCGCGCCCTTCCTTGGTGTGGAAGGCCTGGGCCGTCTGCCAGGCCACGGTCTGCAGGTGCGCCGCCACGTCGGCCGGCAGGCCGGCGGTGTAGCGGTTGCCCACGGGGTTCATCTTGTAGACCGAGGCCAGCACGGTGCAGGCCGCCAGGTAGGTGCCGGCCAGGCTGGGGTGCCGCTTGTCCGCCACGATCAGGCTCACGTCGGGGCGCCGGGCCACGGAGGCCGCAAACGCCAGGCCTGCGGGCACCACCAGGGCGTTGTGCGCCTTGCCGGCCTTGATGTATTCGGCGGCCAGGGGCTCGGTCATCTCCGGCTTGTCGGCATAGGCCCAGGACATGAAGAATACCGGCTGTGATCCGTGCTTGCGCACAGTGTCACTGTGCTTTTTCGCGTATTCATGAAAGATGGGCTTCATGGTGGGATGGATGGGGCACTGACTGCAATCCATCATCACCGAAGCTTCGAACAGCTTGTCGATGGTGTTGAACACCACGCTGTTGTCTGCGGCAAACGAGTATTTGCCAACCGCATTGGGCCGGAAATACGAATCCACATCGTGCCAATCAAACCCGGAGCCGCTGATGGTGATCATCGAGCTGCGATAGGGATGCCCCTTCATGCCCTCGGCCACCATCGGGCTCAGGTGAGAGATGATGCCGTTGTTGAAATAGAAAAAACTGTTGCCAATGTAGGCCACGGAGCGAGGTGGTGTGGGACCGAACTCTTTGACCAGGGGCTTGTCTTGTGCCGAGGCCAGTGCCATGGCGGCGCTCAGGAACAGGCCAAAGGCATGGCGAACGATGAAGCGGGAAAGTAACACGGGCGTCTCCGAACCAAAGTTTGATGTTCGGCGATTCTGCGGGGGATGACGGAGCGCGACAAGCGCCCCCGTCCCCCAAGTTACAAACCAAACGGCGCTTCAGTCTGCAGTGAACCCTGAGCCCTTGCTCCAGGCGTCCACGGCGGAGGAAGTGTGCCAGCCGGCGTATACGGGGAACTGAAATTTGTACTGCGGGTGGTGGGCAACCCAGCTCGGCAATGGTGAATATATCCAGCGTCTGCGGGATGCGCTACTCAGTGAAGATTGCCAGAATGCGAATCATGCCGGAGTATTACTGTATTCTGTATACAGAAATGCGCGCCCTGTGTCAAAACGTGTGAGACAAGCAGTTGCACACCGACAACCGCCTGCCAACTAGGCGACAGAGGCGTGGCCTAGGGCTGAGGATGATGCGGGTCAATCAGGTGTCCGCCGACCCGTGGGCGCCATTTGCGTTAACGTGGGCGGCGCAAGTCGATCCCCCTGTACCGTTTTGAAGGAGTTTCACCCGTGGCCAAAATCACCCTCAACGTCAACGGCAAGACGCGCTCGCTCGACGCGGACGACGACATCCCCCTCTTGTACGCCTTGCGCGACAACCTGGGCCTGCAAGGCCCGAAGTTTGGTTGCGGCAAAGGGCAATGCGGCGCCTGCACCGTGATGATCAATGGCGAGGCGGTGCGTTCTTGCGTCACCCCGGCGGTGTCGGTCAAGGGCAAGCCGGTGACCACGCTGGAAGGGTTGGGCACGTCCGCCAAACCGGGCATGTTGCAACAGGCTTTCATTGATGCGCAGGCGGTGCAGTGCGGGTACTGCATCAACGGCATGATCATGAGCGCGCAGGCGCTGCTGAACAAAACCAAGAAGCCCACCGATGCGCAGATCACCGAGGCCCTGGCCGGTCATCTGTGCCGTTGTGGCACCCATCAGCGCATCGTGGCTGCCGTCAAGCAAGCCGTGGCGGCATGAACACGAGACAAGGACGCAACATGACAACACAGACTTTGAATCGTCGCAAGTTCCTGCAAGCCTCGTCCGCCGGGCTGCTGGTGGTGGGCTTTTCTTTTTCCGAACTGGCGCAGGCCAAGTCGGCCCCGGGACTGCGGGACACCAAGAGTGTGGCCAAGGAGCAGCTGGATTCGTGGCTGCAAATCGACAAGAACAACCGCATCACGGTGTACGTGGGCAAGGTGGACCTGGGAACCGGCACCAAGACAGCGTTGAGCCAGATTGCGGCGGAAGAGCTATCGGTGCCCTTTAACAGCATCGAGATGATCATGGGTGACACTGGCACCACGCCGGATCAATGGATCACGGGTGCCGCGCTGACGATTCAGCAAGGTGGCTCCGAGCTGCGCTTGGCTGCGGCCAGTGCACGCATTGCGCTGCTGCGTCGTGCGGCAGAACAATGGCAAGTACCGGTGGAATCGCTGGAGGTCAAGGACGGCGTGATCCGTCAGACAGGCAACTCCGCGCGCGAGGCCACGTACGGCAGCCTGATTGGCGAAGGCTTCAAACTGCAGGTGGACCCCAAGGTCAAAGTCAAACCGCACACGGACTACAGCTTGGTGGGCAAGTCAATTCCGCGCGTGGACATTCCCGCCAAGGTGACAGCCGAGCACCCGTATGTGCACGACTTCCGTCTGCCCGGCATGCTGCATGCACGCGTGATCCGTTCCGACCTGATCGGGGCAACCTTGCAAGGCGTGGATGACAGCCGTGCCCGCAAGATCAAGGGCTTTGTGCGCACCGTTCGCAAGGGCAACTTCCTGGCGGTGGTGTGCAGCAGTGAATGGGCTGCCGTGAAAGCCGCTGCCGCCGTGCAAGCGCAGTGGACGCCAGGTCCCGACCTGCCGTCCAAGGCCAACCTGGACGAGGCCTGGCGCAAGATGCCTCTGGCCAAGGAAGAGGCGACCCAGAAAGTGGGCAATATCGAAGAGGCGCTGGCAGCACCCGTCAAGCGTGTGAAGGCCAGCTACCACTTTGCGGTGCAGACGCACGCCTCCATTGGCCCGTCCTGTGCCGTGGCCGATTTTCAAAACGGCAAGCTGGTGGTGTGGTCGGCCTCGCAGGCCACGCACTCCATGCAGCATGAGTTGTCCATCATCACCAAGCTGCCGCAGCAAGACATCCGTCTGGTCTACCTGGATGGCGCAGGCTGCTATGGTCGTAACGGCCATGAAGATGCCACCGCCGATGCCGCCCTGATTGCCATGGAGATCGGCAAGCCCGTGCGTGTGCAATGGATGCGTCATGACGAGACCGCGCTGGCACCCAAGAGCCCGCCGCGCTCCATGGACTTCGAAGCAGCGCTGGACGACAAAGGCAATCTGGTGGGTTGGAAAGGCGACTTCTACATTGCGCTCAACCACATCGCGGCGTTCAAGCCGCTGGACTTCCCGCTCCTATCCGCCACTGAGACGGGTGTGCCGCGTCCGGGCAACTGGGTGGGCTTTTTGTTCCAGAACGCTGGCGCGCCCTACACCGTTCCCAACATTCTGGTGACCACCAAGCACATCGCTCAGACCTTCCTGCGCTCTTCGCACTTGCGTAGCCCTGGGCGGATCGAGAACTCGTTTGCCAATGAGGCTTTCATGGACGAGGTGGCATTTGCCGCCCAGGCAGATCCGGCCGAGTTCCGTTTGCGGCACCTGAAAGATCCGCGTGCGACGGCCGTCATCGAGGCAGCCCTCAAGACGGCGAACTGGCAACCCCGTGTGGCCAACAGCGCGGCGGACACTGGTCGTGTGGTGAAGGGACGTGGCATTTCCTATGTGCGTTACAACAACGCCATCACCTATGTGGCCACGGTGGCCGAGGTGGAGGTGGATCGCAGCACCGGCCAGATTCGCGTGACGCGTCTTTGCATTGCCCATGACTGCGGCCAGATGGTCAACCCTGATGGCGTGCTGAACCAGGTGCAAGGTGGAGCGATTCAGACGGTAAGCCGCACCCTCATGGAAGATGTGAAGTGGAGCGGCAGCAAGATCGAGAGCGTGGACTGGGCCAGCTATCCCATTTTGCGTTTCCCCGACGTGCCGCGCGTGGAGGCGGTGCTGATCGATCGTCCGGGCCAGCCCACCTGGGGGGCGGGCGAGCAAACGCCCACCACCATTCCGGCGGCCATTGCCAACGCGGTGTTTGACGCCACCGGCGTGCGCTTGCGCGAGATCCCGTTCACGCCAGAGCGGGTCAAAACGGCACTGGCTGCTGCAGGCAAAGCCATGGCCTGATTCGCACCCCGGTGTGCCACGTGGGACCATATCCCGTGTGGTGCCTGTGATGAGACCTAGCCCAGCAAAAAGGCCGCGAGAGTATCGCGGCCTTTTTTGTGTGGGCGTCAGCGCCACGACTTGCGTGGCCCCAGCCCTGAACTTCCGCGCATCAATACAGCCAGCGCGCCGGCACCATCACGATTTGCGGGAACAGCACCATCAGGAACATCACTGCGAATTGCACCATCATGAAGGGCAGCACACCGACCGTGACTTCGTCCATGCGCATGCGACCCACACCCGCCACCACGTTGAGCACGGTGCCCACCGGCGGGGTGACCAGGCCAATCGAGTTGTTGATGATGAACATCACGCCAAAGTACACCGGGTCAATGCCAGCGGCCTTCACCAGCGGCATCAGCACGGGCGTGAGGATCAGGATGGTGGGGGTCATGTCCATCGCTGTGCCCACGATCATGCACAGCACCATGATGGCAATCATCAGCAGCGTGGGCTTGTCCAGCAGGGGTTGCAGCAACTCAATGACTTGAGAGGGCAGGTTGGCCACGGTGATGAGCCAGGCTGACACCATGGCTGCAGCCACGAGGAACATGATGACCGCGGTGGTGGCTGCGGCCGCTTCAAACACCTGATACAGCTGCTTGAAACTCAGTTCACGGTAAATCACCATGGACACAAACAGCGCATACACGGCCGCCACCACCGCGGCTTCGGTGGGGGTGAATACGCCCATGCGCAAGCCCACCAGAATGATGACGGGCAACATCAGCGCCCAGCCCGCGCTTTTCATGGCGGCAAAGATTTCACCGGCGCTGCGACGTGGCGGCGTCTCCAGTTGCTCGCGGCGCGTCATCCACCACCAGGTGAACCACAGACCCGCGCTCAGCACGATGCCCGGGAAGATGCCCGCGAGGAACAGCTTGCTGATGGACACGTTGGCGGCCACGCCAAAAATCACAAAACCGATGGACGGCGGGATGATGGGGCCGATCACGCCGCATGCGGCGATCAGGCCGCCGCTGCGGGCCTTGTCGTGGCCGGCTTTCACCATCATGGGCAATAGCAGGGCCGTCAGGGCGGCCGCGTCAGCCACGGCAGAGCCTGAGAGTGCGGAGAGCAGACAGGCGGCGACGATGGTCACATAGCCCAGGCCACCACGAATGTGTCCCACCAGCGCCATCGCGAAATCGACGATGCGACGAGACAGGCCACCGGTGTTCATCACCTCGCCGGCCAGCATGAAGAAGGGCACGGCCAGCAGAGGAAAGCTGTTGGCGCCCTCAATGACATTGAGCGCCATGATCTGCGGATCAAACGAGCCCATGTGCCACATCAACGCAGCACCGCACAGCAGCAGCGAATAGGCGATGGGGACACCCAGGGCCATGGCGCCCAACAGTGCACCCAAGAAAACAGCAATGGTCATGATGAGGTTCCTGGTGATGGGCTTATTTCAATGGCGCCGGCGCATCCACCGGTTCCTCTTCGGATTCACGAATGCCAATGAGTTCGTCTTCGCTCAGTTGACCGGTGATCATTCGCCACAGTTGCTGCAGCAGGATCACCGCGCCCGAGACGGCCAGCACGATCCCGCAAGCATAAAAGTAGGCCATGGAGACTTCCATGACGGCACTGGTGGTTTCGCGGTTGATGATGACTTGTTCCAGGGAACCTTTGAACAGCAGCCAGCAGGCGAACAGCATCAGCAAGTGGGCCAGCACGAAACACGTTTTCTTGCCGGCCAGGGACAGCCTGGATACCAACGTGTCCGAACCCAGGTGCGTGCCTTCCTTCATGGCCACAATGGCGCCCATGAACGTGATCCACACGAACAGCCAGCGTGACAGTTCCTCCGATACCGTGATGCCGGTGTTGAAGCCGTAGCGCAGCACCACGTTGCCAAACACCAGCACCACCATCAGTGCCAGGGCAATCACCATGCCGAACCGGATGGCTCGACAGTACCAATCAATCAGTCGGGTCAGCATGGGCATCTCACTCCGGGGTATAGGGATGGAGTGAAAATGTACCAAATGGTTAATTGTTCAAATCTAGGGTAATTACTTATCTTAAATCTGAATAGGCAACTACCTGATATACAAATTTTGAATGATTGGGTCGGCTCACGCTTGTGAAGACTGCGCCGTGAACTCCCGTAACTTCACCAAAGCCAGCATCGTCTGATGCGTGGGCGTGGGAATGCCATGGCGCTGGCCCAGCTGGTGGAGCAAGCCGTTGAGATGGTCGATCTCGGTGCGTTTGCCACGGGCCAGGTCTTGAGCCGTGGAGGATCGTTGCCCCGCCATGGTCTGGTAGAGCGTTTCCAGTTTGGCGCGCACGTCGGTGGCGTCAAAGTGCACGCCTTCGGCGGCGGCCACCGCCAGGAATTCGTCACAGAGGCGTTGCAGCAGCACCCGCACCTCCGGGACTTGCACCATGCGTCCGTACTCGATCTGTCCGACCGCTGAAACCGCATTCACCACACAATTGAGCAGAAACTTGTACCACAGCGCCTCTTTGACGTTGGCCGAAATTTCACAAGGAATACCTGCGGATCCCAGCAGGGCCGCAATGGCCTGCAAAGTGGCCTGATGCGTACCGACCGAGCCCATCTCGCCCAGCACCAGTTCACCACGGCCGTTATGCTTGAGATGCCCCGGCCCTTCCATGGCGGTGGCGACATAGACCACCGCTGCCAGCACCGGGTTGGGCAGCAGGGTCTGCAGCGTGGGTACGTTATCCACGCCGTTTTGCAGGCTCAGGATCACGGCATGCGGGGACAGCAGTTCGCGCAGGGCGCGACCGGTGACAGCGGTGTCGGGGGACTTCACGCACAGCAGGACCAGATCGGCGTTGGCCACCGCAGACAGTTCGGTGGTGGCGCGCACAGGCACATGGGCCTGAAAGGTCTGGCAGTCCATGTACAGGCCGTTGGCCTGAATGGCTTGGACATGCTGTGGCCGCGCAATGAGGGTGACGTCCACGCCTTGCCGTGCCAGCATGCCGCCGTAGTAGCAGCCCACGGCACCGGCACCCACCACGGCAACGCGGCTGGCGCGGGAAATGGACGGGGGCAGAGCGGTGGTGGCCATGGTGTGCGTGCAGGAAAAAGATGCTGAAGATCCTAACCGAGCGCCGCGCTCGCTGCAGCGGGTTGATGCGGCTCAAGGTTGACGCAGGTGACAGCCCGTATGCTGTAGCATTCTGCTGAACCTTTGAACCCTGTGCGGAGTTGTATCCATGAGCGAAACCCTGGTCCCTGAGCGTCAAGCCTCTTTGGCATGGTCGGATGCCTTGCTGCTGGAACTGGACTTCATGGACGACACGCACCGCGAGTTCGTCGACCTGCTGGCGGCGGTGGAGTTGGCC
>VEQI01000454.1 GCA_018883305.1 Limnohabitans sp.
ACCTGGTGTTCACGCGCACGCGCCTGGGCATGATGATTCGCGCTGGCAGCACCAACCGTGAAATGGTGCAGTCCCTGGGCATCGATATTCAGTTTCTGTACCGGGTGGTGTTTGCTGCCGGTGTGGCCATTGCCGTGCTGGCGGGCATGGTGGCTGCCCCTGTGTCCTCGGTGTATCCGGGCATGGGCAATCAGGTGCTCATCATCTGCTTCGTGGTGGTGGTCATTGGTGGCATCGGTTCCATTCGTGGGGCTTTGCTGGCAGCCATGCTGATTGGCATTGTGGACACCTTTGGCAAGGTGTTGCTGCCGCAAGCCGCCGGTGTGCTGGTGTATGTGTTGATGGCGCTGATCCTGCTGTGGAAGCCCGACGGTTTGTTCAAGGCGGGGTGACCGGATGAATTCCCGATGGATGTTTGTACTCTGTGCGTTTGCGGCGCTGCTGGCGTATCCGCTGGTGGGGGGCAAGTTTGGCGTGGATCTGGTCAACAAGATCATGATCTACGCCATCTTTGCGCTGAGTCTGGAGTTGCTGGTGGGCGGTACCGGGTTGGTGTGTTTTGGACAGGCCGCGTTCTTCGGTATTGGGGCCTATGCCACGGTGCTGCTGTCGCCCACCTCGGAAGCGGGTTCGCTGTGTTTCTTGTTGCTGGCCAGCGCGCTGACGGCTGGGCTGTATGCGCTGGTGGTGGGCGCCTTGTCGCTGCGCACCAAAGGCGTGTACTTCATCATGGTCACGCTCGCGTTTGCACAGATGGCCTACTACGTGGTGCATGACACGCCCCTGGGCGGTGGAACCGATGGGATCTATCTGAATGTGAAGCCGGCCATGGGCCAGCTCATCGACCTGGAAGACTCGCTGGTGATGTACCAGTTCACCCTGGCCATGCTGGTGCTGACGTTTGTGTTCCTGTCCGTGTTGTTGCGCTCGCGCTTTGGCCACGCGCTGGCGGGCATTCGAGTCAATGAGCAACGCATGCGTGCCACCGGGTTCGCCACTTATCCCTACAAGCTGGCAGCCTTTACCGTGTCGGGCACGTTGGCTGGCCTGGCTGGTTTTCTGTTTGCGGTGAAAGATGGTTTTGTGAATCCCGAAATGATGAGCTGGCACCTTTCGGGCGCTGTGCTCATCATGATCATTCTCGGTGGCCTGGGGCACCTGCGTGGTGCGTTGATTGGGGCTTTTGCGTTCGCTTTGTTGCAAGAGCTGTTCAAGTCAGAGGCGGTCTTCGGCTCACTGGCCAAGCACTGGCACCTGGGGTTGGGGCTGACCATCATCGCCAGTGTGGCCTTGCTGCCGCGTGGCCTGGTGGGCGTGCCAGGTCAAATTCGGGAACGGCTCATGGGGCGGTCCTCGCGTCGCGCCGAAACGTCGGAGGTGAGCCATGAGCGCTGAGTCCATTCTGCTACGCGGGCAGCACATCACGCGACGCTGGGGCGGTCTGGTGGCCGTGAATGATGTCTCCATCGATCTGGCGCGCGGCGACGTCCACGCCGTGATTGGCACCAACGGGGCGGGCAAGTCCACATTGATCAACATGTTGTCGGGTGAGATTGCGCCGTCATCGGGCCACGTTGAGTTGCTTGGACAGGACGTCACGGCATGGAGTCAACCCAGGCGCGCGCGTGCCGGCCTGGGACGCAGCTACCAGCGCAACACCATCTATCCCACCTTCACCGTGATGGAAAACTGTCGTCTGGCGGCGCAAGCGGCCTGGCAGTATCCGTGGCGCTGGTGGGAGGCTGCCAGCCGTTGCACCAAGAGCAATGAA
>VEQI01000158.1 GCA_018883305.1 Limnohabitans sp.
TTTGAACGACGTGCGCCCAATCTCGGTGACACGTGAGCCCACGCGCACCACGCCGGGATAAAACAACTCACGCTTGTAGTCGATCACCACGCGCACCACCACGAACATGCAGCGAGCGCGCAAAGTCTCCAGCCCCGGGTGCCCAAACACTTCCATGCGACCCGCCTCAAAGAACGAGGCCATCACGGCGTTGTTGATGTGGCCTTGCTGATCTGTGTCGGCATTTCGAAGTTTCTCTTCGCACCAGAACGGATAGTCTGACGCGGTCAGGGTGTTGGTGTTCATGCAGTCACTCCCATCAGTTCGCGCGCCCATTCACGAAGCACGCGTTTTTGAATTTTGCCGCCGTTGGGGCCGTTGACGATGGGGAATTCATCCACCACCACCACCCGGTGCGGCACCTTGTAATTGGCTAACCTGGCCTTGCAGTGCGCCTGAAGTGCGGCCTCGCCTGGATCGGTGCTGTGCAGGGTGATGTAGGCCACCGCCACATCGCCCTGGCCTGGCAGTTTCACGCCCACCACTTGTGCACCACTGACGGCGGGGTGGCGCATGAGTTCGTTCTCAATTTCGCTGGGGTTGACCAGGTAACCACGCAGGCGCAGACTGTCGCCCATGCGGGCCAGGTAGGTGAACCCCGGACCTTGTTGCGTGGCCAGGTCACCCGTACGGAACCAACCGTCCGGCGTGAAGGCCTTGGCCGTCGCTTCCGGATTGTTGAGGTAACACGCCAACATGTTAGGGCCACGCACTTGCAATTCGCCAGGCTCGTTGTCGGGCAGCACACGTCCATCTTCCGGGTCTGCCACACGTATCTGAATCTGAGGGTCCAGTGGCAAGCCGCCGGCCAGGCCGCGTTGCGCCACGGGTGCTTGCCAGTCATGCAAGGACATCAGGGCATACAACTCGGAGGAACCATAGGTGCCGGAGCAGGCAATGCCCAAGGCATGACCACGTTCCGTCACCGCCGCAGATAAACCAACAAAGTCGGCCTGGATGATGTGACGCATGGAGCGCCAGTCAATACCAGGCTCGTCCAGCATGGGCACGAACATGGCGTCTGATCCCACCGCATGGGTGATGCGATGGGCGGGGACCAGACGAGCCGCCTCGGGGGCGTCAAACACAGGTTGCAGTACACAGGCAGCGCCACCGGCCAGGGTGCTCAACACCACCATGAAGCCGAACACGCCGTAAAAAGGCAGGGCACACAACATGGCGTCTGTGGGGCGCAAGCCAAATGCGCGCGCCACATGCCAGGCGTGACGAGCGATGCTGTGATGACCGTGTGCAGCCAGCTTGGGAAAACCAGTGGTGCCTGACGTGCTGAAGCAGCACAGCAAATCGTCCCCTTGCCCTTCGCGTGGCAACGGCGTCTGTGTGTCCGGCAGCGGAAATACGCTTGACGGGTCTTCGATGACCAGTTGCTGTTGCAGGGTGGGGACTTGCGTTTGCAGTTCCACCGCCTGAGCGGCGTAGTCCTGATCCAGAAACCGGTGAGGAACCACCAGCATTCGTGCGCGTGAGACTTCCAGCAGGTGTCGCACCTCGGCCAGCTTGTAGCGGGTGCTGATGGGCACCACCAGCACGCCCAGCTCAGCGCAGGCAAACAGCATTTGCAGCCAGGCCGCGCCATTGGGCAGCCACAGGGCCAGGGTGTCGCCGCGTCGAAGGCCCAGCGCGTGCAGGTGATGTGCGGCGCGCTGGGCGGCTTGTCGCAAGTCCCTACGGTTCAGGCGCCTAGCACCTTCGATCAGGGCAGGGGCCTCGTCGTGACCGTCCAACAGGTCCAGCAGACGCAATCCAGGCTTGAAATCCATGGGCAATACCCTTCACCAACAAAGAAGCCCGATTATGCGAGGGCACGCATCATCGGGCTGTCTCTTGCACGGCAAGCCGTGCCGGCGAGCGGGCGTGGTCAGAAGCCCATCGGATAACCATCTTTGCGATGATCAGAGGCGGCCAAATAGCCGTGATCCATCACGTGGGCCAACTGCGCAGAGCCGAACTCCAGGTCCATGCGCTGGCACACCTTGACTGTGTGACCGCGCTGCTGCAGCCCCTGAATGGTTTCAGTCGGGCAGTTGTGTTCCACCGCCACGCCCACGTTGTCGTCCATCACGCGCCAGCGAGGTGCGTCGCTCAGCGCTTGCGGGTTTTGCCCAAAATCTGCCAGGCGGCTGGTGACCTGTAAATGACCTTGGGCCTGCATGGAGCCACCCATCAGGCCAAAGCTCATCAGCGGCTTGCCGGCACGGGTGATGAAGCCGGGGATGATGGTGTGGAACGGACGCTTGCCCGGCGCCACCTGGTTGGGATGACCCGGCTTGAGGTTGAAACCGGCACCGCGGTTTTGCAGGGCGATGCCGGTGTTGGGTACCACCACGCCAGAGCCAAAGCCCTTGTAGTTGGACTGGATGAATGAAATCATCATCCCGTTTTCATCGGCGGCGGTGAGGTACACCGTGCCCCCGCTGTGGGGCTGACCGGCTGTGGGCGTGCTGGCCCGTTGCGGATCGATCAGCTTGGCGCGTGAGGCCAGGTAGGCGCGATCCAGCAGGTCATCCGCTGAGACATGACCCATGTGCGCAGGGTCTGCCACATAGGCGGCCATGTCGCAGAAAGCCAGTTTCATGGCTTCAATTTGCAGGTGCATGGTCAGTGCGGTGTCGCAACCACTGCCGGCAATGTCGAAATGCTCCAGCATGCCCAGCGCCATCAGGGCGCCAATGCCTTGGCCATTGGGGCCAATCTCATGCAGCTTCACGTCCCGGTATTGCATGGCAATGGGATCGACCCAGTCCGCCTGATGCGCGGCCAGGTCTTTTCCCGTCATGGCGCCACCGGTGTTGCGGGCATGCTGCGCAATGGCGGCGGCCAGTTGACCGTGATAGAAATCATCGCCCTTGCTGGCGGCAATGCGCTCCAGCGTGGCGGCCTGTCCGGGGCAGACAAAGCGCTCGCCCACGGCCGGTGCGCGGCCATGGGGCGCAAAGGCCTCACGGTAGCCCGGCTGGGGCAGCAGTTCGTTGACCTGGGCCGACCATTGGCGCTGCACCGTGGGTGAGACCATGTAACCATCACGCGCGTAACGCAGCGCGGGCTCGAACAAATCGCCAAAGGGCAGCTTGCCGTAGCGGTCCGACAACGCCCGCCAGGCCGACACGGCGCCCGGCACGGTCACGGTGTCCCAGCCCCGGTTGGGCATGCTGCTGTGCTTGGCAAAGTAATCAGGTGTCCAGGCCTGCGGCGCGCGACCGCTGGCATTCAAGCCTTGCAGTTGTTTGCCGTCCCACAAAATGGCAAACGCGTCCGAGCCGATGCCGTTCATGCAAGGCTCCACCACCGTGAGCGTGATGGCGGTGGCCAGGGCCGCATCCACTGCATTGCCGCCACGGGCGAACATCTGCAGCCCGGCAGCCGAGGCCAGGGGTTGGGAGGTACTGACCACATTGCGGGCCAGCAGGGGCATGCGCTGAGAGGGGTAGGGGAAATCCCAAAAGTTGGAGGTGTTCATGGGGCGCAGTCTAACCGCCTCTGACGCTGGGTGTGTGTCGTTTGAGACAGGCGGAGGCCGGAACGCGCGGGCAGACCAGACGGACTGTCTTGCCATACAATGGTTCTCGCTCCGGGGTGTGATGCCGCCTGACCAGGCGGACAGCTGAGATGGTCTAACCGAACCCGCGAACTTGAATCGGATCATGCCGACGTAAGGAGAGCTGCCAGGCCCAGGCCCGGTTCACTTTTCGGAGCACTGCTGTTTGCCCACCGACAAGGTTCCGAAAGGTCTGTACGTGATCCACGATCCCGCCGCTGACGTCCTGGCTTTCATGGCCCGGCCCGATGCCGACGAAGCCGCCTTCGATGCACTCGCCCTGCGCCTGTTCGCGCATCAGGTGGCGAACAACACCCCCTATCGTCGTTTTTGCCAGGAGCGGGGTCGACTGCCTCGCACCGTGCGCAGCTGGCGCGACATTCCCCCGGTGCCCATCCAGGCCTTCAAGGACGTGACACTGAGCTGTGTGCCCACCGAGCAATGTGAGCGGGTATTCATGACCAGTGGCACCACTCGAGGGGATATCCGCGGTCGGCACTACCACCCCGCGCTGCAGGTCTATGACGACTCCATGCGCCGTGGATTCCAGCAATTTTTCATGCGTGAATACACGCGCCTGCCCATGCTGGTGCTGTTCCCCACGGAAACGATGATGCCCAACTCATCGCTCGCCCACTATCTGGCATTGGCGGTCACCACGTTTGGCAGCGAAGGCAGTGGCTATGGCATTGATGAGCAGGGCCTTCAACTGGCGCGGGTCATGGCGTGGCTGCAGAAGGCGCAATTGGCTGGCCAGCCTGTGGCCGTGCTGGGGGCTTCCTACAGCTGGGTGCATCTGATCGACGCCTTGCAGGCGCGTGGCCTGAAGTTCACCTTGCCCGCGGGCAGTCGTTTGCTGGACACCGGCGGTTTCAAGGGACAGTCTCGTGACATTCCCATGCAGACGTTCTACGCTCTGCTTCAAGACACGCTGGGCGTGCCCGCGCAGCAGTGCATCAACATGTACGGCATGACCGAGCTCAGCACGCAGTGGTATGACGCGGGCAATGCCGAGTTGCCGTCTATCAAGCGTGGCCCGCACTGGATCCGCTGGCGCCTGATCGACCCGGTGAGTGGCCTGGAGGTGCCGCCAGGGCAAGAGGGCATCGTGGTGCATTGCGATTTGGCCAATTACAACGCGGTCACCACCATCCTGACCGAGGACGTGGGGGTGGCAGCAGAGGAGGGCTTTCAATTGCTGGGGCGTGCGCAGGGCTCGCAGGCCAAGGGCTGTTCCATCGCGGTCGATCAGTTTTTGCAGGCCAGTCGCGCATGAGCACCCCTGTGTTGCGTGCGGGTTATTTGCCTGGACTTTCTCCGCAAGAAGTGCCCTGGGAGACCGTGTCACTTGGGACAGCGGAACAACCCCTGGCAGTGTCACTGCCACGCCTGTCGCCCGCGCAATGGAACGTGTTGGCTGAGCGTGTGCGACAAGCTGCTCGCGAGCAACTCAAGGCGATGACGGTGTCAGAGATCATCGAGGCCATTGACCGTGCCGTGCAACGCTGGCTGGATCCGCAAGACCCCGTGCGTCAATGTGCAGATCGGTATCTGCCGCTGCTCACGGGTTGGGATCCCGAGATGTTGCGTCTGGGACTGAACGCCACGCTCAAGACCTACCGGGCCTTGCAGCTTCACCGCTTTGTGGCGGAGGACTTCGACAACCCCAAACTGCTGGATGAATTTCAGCCTCGGCCGCAGGGAGGATGGGCGCGCGCCATGAGCCCCGACTTGCTGGTGCATGTGTGGGCGGGCAATGTGCCAGGCCTGCCCTTGTGGAGCATGATCTGCGGCCTGCTGGTGAAGGCCGGTGGCATGGGCAAGGTGGCCCGTGCTGAGCCTCTGATGGCGGGCTGGTTTGCGCAAACCCTGGCCGAGGTAGAGCCCCGTTTGGCGAACTGCCTGGCGGTGGCTTGGTGGCCAGGGGGCGACGCGACCACGGAGACCCAGGTGTTTGGTCTGGCGGACCATGTGTTGGCCTATGGGGGAGACGACACCCTGGCCGATCTGCGAACGCGCGTGCCGGTGGGCACGCCCTTGCAATTGCATGGGCACAAGCTGAGTCTGGGCGTGGTGTCGGCACAGGCCTTGGGCGTACGCCAGGCACAGCATACGGCACGTTTGGCCGCACTGGACGTGGTGCGGTTTGAACAAATGGGCTGTTACTCCCCGCAGGCGTTTTATGTGGAACGCGGCGGACAAGTCACGCCGCGCGAGTGGTGCGATTTGCTGGCTGGGGAGCTCTCGGCCCTGCAGCACAAATACCCTCGACCCACGCTGGATCTGGCGCAATCCATGACCATGTCGTCGTGGGTGCAAGCACAAGCCTGGTCTGACGATGAACCCATGGAGGTGCTGGGCCATGAGCAAGATGCCTGGCGCGTGTTGTATGCCGAGCGCGCGCGTATCCTGTCGCCCAGTGCCTTGGCTCGTGGTGTGACCGTGATGGCGGTGGATGCGCTGGCGCAGGTGCCTGCATTGATTGCACCTCGCCGCTCCTGGTTGCAGACCTTGGGCGTGGCCGCGCCACCAGAACGCTTGCTGGGTCTGGCGACCATGCTGGGTGAGGTGGGGGTCACGAGGCTGTGTGCGCTGGGCAATATGACGTCGCCCACAGCGGGCTGGCATCACGATGGCCGTTTCAGTCTGCTGGATTTGGTACGCATCGTTGAGTTGGAGCACTCGACGGAACAGCTGGGCGAAGGCTTCACAGCCTATCGGGACTGAACGCATGGCCTTTCTTGAACTTCAGCAAGTGGGTTACACCTACCCTGGATGGCCCCCCGTGATGCAAGGCGTGGACTGGTCTCTTCCCGAGGGCGAGTTCCACTGCCTGGTGGGGCGCAGCGGGTGCGGCAAAACCACCTGGCTCAAGCTGGCCGCTGGTTTGCTGCGTCCGGATCACGGCACCCTGCGTCTGCAAGGGCAGGCGGTACAGGGACCCACACCGTCCATGGGGTTTGTTTTTCAGTCGCCCACCTTGCTGGATTGGTTGAGCGTGCTGGACAACGTGTTGCTGCCCATCCGCTTGCACCGAGCGGTGCAACCCAAGGATGTCGAACAAGCGCAATCACTGCTGGCGCAGATGGGCTTGTCGACCTGGCTTCATCAGTCACCTGCGCGGTTGTCGGGCGGTCAGCAAAGCCGTGTGGCGATTGCGCGCGCCCTGGTCACGCAACCGGCCTTGCTGCTCATGGATGAGCCCTTCGCTGCGCTGGATGCCATGACCCGTGAAGACTTGCAATGGGAGCTGGCGCAGTTGTGTCGGGCACGCAAAACCTCGGTGTTGTTTGTCACGCACGATATGACCGAGGCGGTGTATCTGGCGGATCGGGTTGCCGTGATGTCCGAGGGACGTGTGGTCGGTAATGTGGCCATTGATCTGCCACGTCCTCGCCGCCAGGCGGTGCGATACAGCCCCGACTTCAATGACTTGTGCGCCCAATTGCGGGCCAGGATGGAGGACCGATGCTGATATCCGCTCGCTGGTGGTCGGTGGTGGTGGCGGCCCTGCTGCTGGGCGGCTGGGAATACCTGTCCGTCACGCAAGGCTGGTCGATGCTGGTGTTGCCACCCCCCTCACGCATTCTTCGGGCTTTGTGGCAAGGCCTGGACAGTGGATTTTTCTGGCCGCACATCGGCGCCACCTTGTGGGAAATGCTGGCTGGATTGTTGCTGGGCTGTGTGCTGGGTTTGCTGGGCGGCGTGCTCCTGGGCGAGTCTGCGCGCTGGCGAGCCGTGCTCATGCCCTATGTGGTGGTGAGTCAGGTGGTGCCCAAGCTGGCCCTGGTGCCTCTGTTCATCATGTGGCTGGGCTTTGGCTGGTGGCCCACGGTGGTGGTGACCGCGCTGATTTGTTTTTTCCCGTTGCTGGAAAACACTGTGACGGCCTTGCAGCATGTGGATGCCCAGCAACTGGAGTTGTTCCGCATGCTGCGTGCCTCACGCTGGCAAACCCTGTGGCGCTTGAAACTGCCTGCGGGCTTGCCGGCCATCCTGGCGGGCTTTCGTGTGGCGGTGGTGATGTCGTTGG
>VEQI01000159.1 GCA_018883305.1 Limnohabitans sp.
GTGTGGCTGGTCGTCCTCTCAGACCAGCTACAGATCGTCGGCTTGGTGAGCCTTTACCTCACCAACTACCTAATCTGACATCGGCCGCTCCAATCGCGCGAGGCCTTACGGTCCCCCGCTTTCATCCGTAGATCGTATGCGGTATTAGCGTAACTTTCGCTACGTTATCCCCCACGACTGGGCACGTTCCGATGTATTACTCACCCGTTCGCCACTCGCCACCAGGGTTGCCCCCGTGCTGCCGTTCGACTTGCATGTGTAAAGCATTCCGCCAGCGTTCAATCTGAGCCAGGATCAAACTCTACAGTTCGATCTTGAATTATTTGCCCTCTTTCGAGAGCCACTCATAAAACGGAATTGAAGTGAACTTCACTTCTATCTCATGAGCGTTTTAAGTCTTGCGACTTGGTTACTAGAACCATGGCAATCGCCTTAAAACGCCCACGCTTATCGGCTGTATATTTTTAATGAACCAACTGCGCGGTCGATGCCGCTTTTGTTTTCCACCGTTTCCAGCAGAGCCTTGAATTATGACACAGTTTTTAATAACCTGTCAAACCCGAGGGTTTTTACTGATTTTCAACTGCTTGCTTTGCTTTAGCGTTTTGCTTTTGCGTCGCGCTGCGTTGTGATCAGCGAAGCCTTGTATTCTATACCGATTTTTTCGGCGCCGTCAACAAATTCAAAAATATTTTTTGTTTGCTGCCGTCTTCAAGAACTTGAAGCTCCTCCCGTCGCGATGCACCTACAAGGTGTTTTTCTCAACGGGAGCCCGAGACTATAGCACGGTTTTTTCGGGGGTTGCAAATTTTTTTACAAGTCGCTGACAGGGCTCTTGATAATCACCTCACTATGTCATGGATCACTCTGCAAGATGCGCAACTGGCATTCGGCCATGTTGCCCTGCTCGACCGAGCACAATTTTCTCTTGAGCGCTTTGAACGTGTGGGGCTGATCGGTCGCAACGGCACAGGCAAATCTTCATTGCTCAAGATACTTGCTGGGCTGGAGCATGTCGATGACGGCTCCCTTCAATATCAACAAGGTTTACGTCTGGCTTATGTGGCCCAAGAGCCTCGACTGAATCCTTCGCACACCATTTTTGATGCCGTCAGTGAAGGGCTTTCACATGTGAAGGCCTTGATGGAACGATTTGAGCAAGGCGACTCTCCCCTGGAGACACTACAAGATGAGATCGAGTCTCTGGATGGCTGGACCTGGCGCCAGCGTGTGGAAGAAACGCTGGCGCGTTTGAAGCTAGAGGGTGATCGACTCGTCGGCACTTTGTCTGGGGGGATGTCCAAACGCGTTGCACTGGCGCAAGCCCTGGTGAGCACACCTGATGTTCTCTTGCTGGATGAACCCACCAACCACCTGGACCTGGACAGCATCGTCTGGCTGGAGCAATTGCTGCTGGACTTCAAAGGCAGCATGGTGACGATCACCCACGATCGCGCATTCCTGGATCGCGTGGCCACGCGCATCGTTGAACTCGATCGCGGCCATCTTCGCAGCTATTCTGGCAACTACACACACTATCAACTGCTCAAGCAAGCGCAATTGCAGCAAGAGGCCGTGATTCAAGCCAAAGCCGATAAGTTGTTGGCCGCTGAAGAAGTCTGGATTCGAAAGGGCGTGGAGGCCAGACGTACTCGCAGTCAGAGCCGGATTGCCCGCCTCGACATCTTGCGACAAGCGCGTGCGGCACGACGTGAAGTGGTGGGTCAGGTCCGCTTTGACCTGGACCGTGGCACCCCCAGTGGCAAGCTGGTGGCAGAGCTGGACCATGTCACGCTGGGCTTTGACCACATCACGCCCGACGGCGTCAAGGCAAGGCGGAACGTGGTGCGCGACGTCCAGATCACCATCTTGCGCGGTGACAAGATTGGACTGATTGGTCCCAACGGGGCGGGCAAGACCACCTTGCTAAAACTGATCTTAGGTGACCTTCAACCGGATGAGGGGACGGTGCGTCGCGGCAGTCAATTGAGCATCGCTTACTTTGACCAGATGCGTGAACAACTGGACCTGGACGCCACGTTGGAAGACTTCATCAGTCCGGGCAGTGAATGGATCGAAATTGGCGATCAGCGCAAACATGTCAAAAGTTATCTGGGTGACTTTTTGTTTTCACCCGCTCGCGCAGCTTCACCCGTACGATCACTGTCTGGCGGCGAGCGCAATCGCTTGCTGTTGGCGCGCTTGTTTGCGCGACCTGCCAACGTGCTGGTCCTGGACGAACCGACCAACGACCTGGACATCGAAACGCTGGAACTCCTGGAAGAACTGATTCAGTCCTACAACGGCACCGTCTTTATCGTGAGCCACGACCGCGCGTTTCTGGACAACGTGGTGACGAGCACCCTGGTGTCAGAGGGCGAAGGTCGATGGCGTGAGTATGAAGGCAGCGTGGAAGATTGGTTAACGCAATCGGCCCGTAGTGCCGCACTGCAGGCAAGTGCTGGTGCTAGTGAGTCAAGCGCCACGACCGCACAAAGTGACCCCGAGCCCATACGCACCAAAACCCGACTCAAATTAAGCTACAAAGAGCAGCGCGAACTGGATGCTCTGCCCGATCACATTGCTGCCTTGGAAGCCGAGCAGCAACATGTGCGCGATGAATTGGCCGACGGCACACTCTACCAACGCGACCCTTCGCGGGCAGCAAAACTGCACGAGCGCGACGGTGAAATCGAAGACCTTCTGATGCAGGCCCTGGAGCGCTGGGAAGCGCTGTCATCCCGCACCTGAGTGCTGTCGTCCCGCAGGCGGCATACGCAAACCCGGTGGCACACCATGCCATGACACAATGTGCCGCATGGGCACTCTTTATCTTGTACGACATGGTCAGGCATCGTTCGGCGCGGACAACTACGATCAACTCAGTGCGCTGGGATGGCGCCAGAGCCGTCGCCTGGGTGAACATTTTCTGCAACAGGGTCGACAGTTCGATGTCATTCTGACCGGCACACTGCAGCGTCATGCACAAACGCTCGCAGGCATTCAAGAGGGTATGGGCACGTCACATCCCAGCACTGCGCTGCCAGGCCTGAATGAATATGACAGCGAGGCCTTGATCCGCGCCATTCACCCCGAACCCTTGCCCAAACCCACCACGCCTGAGCTCTACCGTCATCATTTCCGGTTGCTGCGTGAAGCGCTTCAGCAATGGATGAGTGGGCAGACTGAACCCGCGGGCATGCCCAGTTACGCCCTATTCAGACAGGGCGTGGTAGATGCACTGCAACATGCGCAGTCACATCATGACTGCGATGTGCTGCTGGTCTCCAGCGGCGGCCCCATCTCCACCGCCGTGGGACATGTGTTGGGCACCAGCGCAGACACCACCATCGAACTCAATTTTCATATCCGCAACAGCGCGGTGTCCGAGTTCAAAATCACGCCCAAAGGGCATCGACTGGTCAGCTACAACACACTCAGCCACTTGGACGCCCCTGCGTACAAGGACTGGGTCACCTTCGCCTGAATGGACGGGTGGCCCAAGAGGTCATCCGCCTCAGCGTGTGCGCAGGGTGTCCAGAGGCAGTAACGTCACCTCGTGTAACAACCGGGCCAGTTGCTCTGCCGCAGCGTGCAGCAACGCTTGACCTTTTTCCTGCGTGGCCAGTGTGGCATTGCCGGCGGCACCCTGTGGGTTGTAATCCTGCATATGCCAGCCCAGCTTGGCACTGCGGCCATCCCCCAACACAGGGTAGTGCGCGGCACGGTCCTGTGCGGTCGATCGAAAGTCCTGGGTCAATTCGCGACGCACCGCTGCTGGCTCCAGCGCCAGCATCATCGAGGTTTCCAGGTCACCTCCATGCACGCCAAAGCGCCACTCGTGGGCAGAAAACCGTGAAGAGACCGACTCTCCCAACGGTAGCTGGGTCCAACTGGAGTGATAGACGATCAAGTCGCAACGCCCGCGCAATTCACGCGCCACGATATCCATGGCACCCACATGTCCCCCATGCGCGTTGAACAACACCAGCTTGCGCAGGCCTGCACGCGCCACACTTTCGCCGATCTCGATCCACAAACGGATGAGGGTTTCGGGACTCAGGCTCAAGGTACCGGCAAAGGCCGTGTGCTCGGTACTCAGCCCGACGGACTGCGTGGGCAACACCAGAACCTGTGCGGTATTGGCCAAATGCCCCAGAGCATGGCGGACCACCCCGTCAACCAGCACCGTGTCGACCGACAGAGGCAGATGCGGTCCATGCTGCTCTGTCGCACCCAGCGGCAGGACGGCCACGGCACGCGCCGGATCAAGTCGCTCGAAATCGGCCGAAGTCATTTCGGCCCAATAGCGTGGAAAGGAGTTCATGGCGCATCATCTTAAGCCTTCGGTAACATCCTGCCTCATGAAGCAATGGATGCACTCCTGGGCCGCCCGCGGCATGGCCACCCTCGTGGGCCTGGTGCTGTGTGTCACAGCCCTGGCCCAATCCGTCGTGAGCACCCCGCAAGTCCGGGCCGAGCTGTGGGTGCATGCCCCCCATGGGCTGGTTGCCGGACAAAGTGCCTGGCTGGGCTTGTCCCTGCAACATCAGCCCGAGTGGCACACCTACTGGAAGAATCCCGGCGACTCCGGTCTGCCCACACAGCTGGAGTGGGCCCTGCCACCAGGGCTGACCACCGGACCCGTCGCCTGGCCACTGCCACGGAAACTGCCTGTGGCCGACATGACCAACTATGGTTTTGAAGGCCAGGCCTTGCTGGTCGTGCCGCTGACGGTGGGGCCCCAGTTCAATGCAGGCGCCTCCTCCGTGGACGTACAACTCAAAGCCAGCTGGCTGGTCTGTCGGCAAGAATGCATCCCGCAAGAAGCCCAGCTACGCACCACCCTCGCCCCCCGCAGCAGCCAGGCGGCCCACGCGCAAGCCTTTGAGGCCGTGCTCAAGGCACAGCCACAGACGTTGAAGTCACAAGACATGCAGGCTGAAGTCAGCGCGAATGGCTTGCGGCTACGCATGGCTGGCTGGCCTGCTGCCTGGCAAGGCCGAACCCTCGAACTCTTTCCGGAGCTGAACGAAGTCGTCGAGTCTGCCGCCGAGCGCCATCCCCTGGCCCGACAGTCCTGGCAAGGCAACGTCTGGACCGCCGAGCTTCCGCTGAGCGCCATGCGCAGCACCGAGCCGCGCCGGCTGTCCTTCCTGCTGGTCGCCCAAATGGACCGCGAACGACAGGGTTTGCGCGCGCAATGGGACATCACTGGTCGCTGGCCTGCCCTGGCGCCTTTGCCGGCCAGCCTGCCCAACCCCTCTGCCGGCCCGTCGTCTGTGACCACCGCGCCACCCACCGGCGCTCCGCCCCAGCCTGGCCAGCGGTTCCAAGAGTCAGGCGCCGATCTGACGTGGTGGAGTGCCTTGCTGGGCGCATTTCTAGGCGGATTGATCCTCAACCTGATGCCCTGTGTCCTCCCTGTGTTGGCCATCAAAGCCTTGCACTTGGCCCGTGCCGACACCCCCGCACGGTTAAAGCGGCTGGAAGGCTGGGGCTATGCCGCAGGCGTCCTGACCTCCATGCTGGCACTGGGTGGCGCTTTGCTGGCACTGAAAGCTGGTGGCCAACAATTGGGCTGGGGGTTTCAACTTCAGTCCCCTTGGGTGGTGTCCGCCCTGGCCTTGTTGTTCACCCTGATCGCACTCAACCTGTGGGGGCAGTTATCCATCGAGCGCATCCTGCCTGACCGCCTGATCGGCCTGACCTCGCGCCATCATGGCTGGAATGCCTTTCTGACAGGCGCCCTGGCCGTGGCCGTGGCCACGCCGTGCACGGCACCGTTCATGGGTGCCTCCATCGGCCTGGCCCTGAGCCTGTCCGGCTGGCAAGGTCTGGGCGTGTTCATGGCGTTGGGTGCCGGTCTGGCGTTGCCCCTGCTGTTGATCATGGAGTGGCCCGCCCTGGCCCGCTGGTTACCCCGTCCAGGCCCCTGGATGCTGTCCCTGCGGCAAGCCCTGGGCTTTCCCATGCTGGCCACCGTGGTCTGGCTGCTATGGGTCCTGGCGCAGCAGGCCGGCATCGATGCAAGTTCCGCACTCATGGCTTTGTTGCTGCTGCTGGCCACCGGTCTGTGGGCGTTGCAGCGGCCCAGTCGCACAGCGCGTGCGCTGGCCACCCTGCTGTTATTGCTATGGCTGGCCGCCGCCACCTGGACCCTCACGAACTTGCTGCCTTCAGAACCCGTCTCCACCGCAACCCGAACAGACGCCACCTGGCAATCCTGGTCTGAGACGAGGGTCCAACAGCATCTGCAAGCCGGCCAACCCGTGTTTGTGGACTACACGGCCGCTTGGTGCATCACCTGCCAGGTCAACAAGCGCACCACGCTGGCGCAAGCCAAGGTGCAAGAGGCATTTACCAGGCACCGGGTGGTGCTGATGCAGGCAGACTGGACTCGGCAAGACCCAGCCATCTCGGCGTCGTTGGCCAGCTTTGGCCGCAGCGGTGTGCCAGTCTATGTGCTGCACCGACCTGGCCGCGATGCTTTGCTGCTGCCTGAATTGTTGACGCCAGGTGTGGTGCTGGACGCCCTGAACACCCTTCAACCCTGACCACGCTGGCGCACCACGCCCCAACTCATGAGCACCCTCGCCCTGCTTCAACAGTGCCGCACCATTGCCGTGGTGGGGCTCAGCCCCGACGAGGGGCGTGACAGCCACCGCATCTCCCGCTACATGCAGGCCCAGGGTTACCGCATCATCCCCATCAACCCTCGGGCTCAGGAAATTCTGGGCGAAACCGCCTACCCGAACCTGACCGCCGCAGCCGCCCATCACCCGATTGACCTGGTCAATTGTTTTCGTCGCTCGGAAGATATCCCCCCCATCGCCCGAGAGGCTGCCGCCGTGGTTGCGAAAGGGCTATGGCTGCAACTGGGCATCCAAAACGATGAAGCCGCCGACTGGGCGCGGGCCCAGCACCTGGATGTGGTGCAAAACTGTTGCATCAAGGTAGAGCATGCACGCTTGAAGTCCAGCGGATTACTCCACCAGTACAGCGCCTCTTCACGGTCATCAGACGGCCGGGACAGTCCGTCAGACCTGCCACAATCAACGTATGACAGCCTTTGCCCCCCTACAAAACGACACGTTCCTTAAAGCCTGCTGGCGCCAGGCCACCGACCACACACCGCTGTGGCTGATGCGCCAGGCAGGTCGCTACCTGCCCGAATACTGCGCCACCCGCGCCCGCGCTGGCAGCTTCATGGGACTGGCCACAAATGTCGATTACGCTACCGAAGTCACCTTGCAGCCACTGGAACGCTATCCGCTGGATGCCGCCATTTTGTTCAGTGACATTCTGACCGTGCCAGACGCCATGGGCCTGGGCCTGAGCTTTGCGCAAGGTGAAGGGCCGCGTTTTGCCAACGTGGTTCGTGATGAAGCGGCCGTGGCTGCCCTGGCCGTCCCGGACATGGACAAGTTGCGGTATGTGTTTGATGCCGTCACCTCCATTCGCCGCGCCCTGAATGGCCGTGTCCCCCTGATTGGCTTCTCGGGCAGTCCCTGGACCTTGGCCTGTTACATGGTGGAAGGCGGTGGCTCCGATGACTACCGGCGAGTCAAGCAGCTGATGTACAGC
>VEQI01000160.1 GCA_018883305.1 Limnohabitans sp.
TGGCAGGTCTGTGGCTGGGCCGCGCCGTGGCCCCCACCGACGCACAGCAAGGCGAGGGCTACCGCATCATCTTCGTGCATGTGCCGGCGTCCTGGATGTCCATGATCATTTATCTGGCCATGGGCTTTTGGAGCGTGATGGGGCTGACTTTCAACACCCGCCTGTCCGGCATGATGACCCGTGCCCTGGCGCCCACCGGGGCCATCTTTGCGTTTTTATCGCTGTGGACCGGCGCTCTGTGGGGCAAGCCGATGTGGGGCACCTGGTGGGTCTGGGATGCCCGGCTCACCTCCGAGCTGATTCTTTTTTTCCTGTACCTGGGCTATATCGCCCTGACCTCGGCCATCGATGATCCGCGCCGCGGCGACCGTGCCGGCGCCTTGATTGCCATTGTGGGGGCCATCAACGTGCCCATCATTTACTTTTCGGTGAAGTGGTGGAACACCCTGCACCAGGGCGCATCGGTGTCCATGACGCAGGCGCCCAGCATGGCGCGGCTGATGTTGTGGGCCATGCTGCTGATGGCGCTGGCTTTTTGGTTCTATGCCATCGCCTTGGTGTTTTACCGGGTGCGAACCCTCATCCTGCAGCGTGAGCGCCAGGCCCAGTGGGTGCAGGACTTGCCTGAAGTGGCCGGGGGTGTCGCATGAGATGGACATCTTGGGCCGAGTTCTGGGCCATGGGTGGCTATGGCCTCTACGTCTGGGGCAGTTTTGCCGTCACCGCTGCGTTGATGGTCATCGAGGTGTGGCAAGCCCGCCGCCAACGCGCCGACACGCTCCTAGGCCTGCATCGCGAGCGGGCCTTGCAAGCGGGCGAAGCGGCTCAGGCACCGGTTGCCGTTTCCAAGGACATGTCATGAAACCCCGTCACCGTCGATTCCTGATGATTGCTGGCGCCGTGGCCGTGTTGGCCATCACCGCCGGCTTTGTGCTCAACGCGTTCCAGAGCAACCTGGTCTTTTTCTTTACCCCCTCGCAGATCGCGCAGGGTGAGGCGCCCAAAGGACGGGCATTTCGTGTGGGGGGCATGGTCAAGGAAGGCAGCGTCAAGCGTGACCAGGTGACTGTGGAGTTTGTGGTCACCGACACTGCTCATGATGTGCCGGTGCGCTACAGCGGCCTGCTGCCCGATCTGTTCAAGGAGGGCAAGGGCGTGGTGGCACAGGGCAAGCTGGATGAGCATGGCCTGTTCGTGGCCAGTGAAGTGCTGGCCAAGCACGATGAAAATTACATGCCCCCCGAAGCACAGCACGCCCTGGACAAGGCCACGGCTGCCAAAGCCGCACAAACCGTCAAGCCCTGAAAGCCGTCATGATTCCTGAACTTGGTCACTTTGCCCTGATCCTGGCCCTGCTGGTGGCCGTGGTGCAGGGCGTTCTGCCGCTGTGGGGCACCTGGAATGGCAATGTGGGATGGCAGTCCCTGGCCCGGGCTTCGGCTCTGATGCAGGCGGCTCTGGTGGCGTTGGCGTTTGCCTGTCTGGCGTCTTCGTTTTTGGCCAATGACTTTTCCGTGATTTATGTGACCCAGCATTCCAATACCTTGCTGCCCAAGCCCTATCAGTTTGCGGCAGTGTGGGGCGGTCATGAAGGCTCGCTGTTGCTGTGGGTGTTGCTGCTGGCAGTCTGGAGCGCGGCGGTGGCTGTGTTCTCGGGCAGCTTGCCGTTGGCGATGGTGGCGCGTGTTCTGGGGGTGCTGGGGCTGGTGTCGGTGGGTTTCCTGAGTTTCATTCTCACCACCTCCAATCCCTTCGAGCGCATGTTGCCCGCAGCGCAGGAGGGTCGCGATCTCAACCCCTTGCTCCAAGACCCCGGCCTGGTGATTCATCCGCCCATGCTGTACATGGGCTACGTGGGCATGTCGGTGGCGTTTGCGTTTGCCATTGCCGCGCTGTTGTCGGGCCGGCTGGACGCTGCCTGGGCGCGCTGGTCACGGCCCTGGACGGTGATTGCCTGGACTTTTCTGACCTTTGGTATTGGCCTGGGTTCCTGGTGGGCTTATTACGAGCTGGGCTGGGGCGGCTGGTGGTTCTGGGACCCGGTGGAGAACGCATCGCTCATGCCCTGGCTGGTGGGCACGGCGCTGATTCACTCGCTCATCGTCACTGAAAAGCGCGGCAGCTTCAAAGCCTGGACCGTGCTGTTGGCCATTGCTGCGTTCTCGCTGTCCTTGCTGGGGACATTCCTGGTGCGTTCCGGCGTATTGACCTCCGTGCACGCGTTTGCCTCTGACCCGTCACGGGGTGTTTTTGTGCTGTTGTTTCTGGCGGTGGTGGTGGGCAGTTCGCTCACGCTGTTTGCCTGGCGGGCGCCACAGGTCACGCTGGGTGGCAGCATGGGGCTCATCTCTCGAGAGTCTTTTTTGCTGGTCAACAGTGTGTTGCTGGTGGTAGCCACGGGCGCGGTGCTGTTGGGCACCATCTACCCCTTGGTGATCGACGCGCTCAACCTGGGCAAGCTCTCGGTGGGGCCGCCGTATTTCAATCTGGTGTTTGCGCCTTTGATGGTGCCGCTGCTGTTCATCCTGATCCCGGGCACGGTGGCCCGATGGCGCGAGGCGCAGTTGTCCGAGCTGGTGATCGAGCTGCGTTGGGTGGGCTTGCTGGCACTGGTGATCGGTTGTGTCGCGCCGCTGACGTTTGGGGCCTGGTCTGCGGGTACCGCGTTGGGATGGACCCTGGGCGCCTGGGTGGGTTTGGGCACGCTCTGGCAAGTGGTTGAGCGGCTACGCAAGCCGGGCCGTATCTCGGCCTCGTTCTGGGGTATGCACTTGGCACATCTGGGTATGGCCGTGCTGGTGGTGGGTGTCACGGGGGTGAAATCCTTTGAGGTGGAGCGCGATGTGCGCATGGGCGTGGGTGATGATGTGTCCATTGCGCCCTACACCTTCCGCTTGGTGGGCATGAAGAACGTGCAAGGACCGAACTACCAGGCTGTGCGCGCCGAAGTGGAAGTGTTGCGCGATGGCAAGCGGCTGGAGGTCTTGTGGCCGGAGAAACGCCGCTATGTGTCTTCCGCCATGCCCATGACCGAGGCTGCCATTGATTCCGGTTTCATGCGAGATCTCTACGTATCCATGGGCGACCGCCTGGAAGGAGACCGTCCCGAGTGGAGCATGCGGGTGTATTACAAGCCCTTCGTGCCTTGGCTGTGGGGTGGCGTGCTGTTGATGGTGTTCGGCGGCGTGGCTGCTGCGCTGGATCGGCGCTACCGCAAGTCCCGCGTGACGGCGGGGGTGATGGAAGGCGTGTCGGTGTCGTCATGAAAAAATTTCTGATTCCTCTGGGCCTGTTTTTGGGGTTGGTGGTGTTTCTGGCCATCGGGTTGAAGCGGGACCCGCGTGAAATTCCCTCACCCTTGATTGACAAGCCCGCACCGGTATTCAGCCTGCCCACCCTGGAGGGCGGTGAACCCTTCAGCCCGCAGCAATTACGTGGCAAGGTCTGGATGTTCAACGTCTGGGCCACCTGGTGCGTGGCCTGCCGTGAGGAGCACCCGGTGCTGGTGGCTTTTGCGCGCCAGCAAGCCGTGCCCATCGTGGGCCTGAGCTACAAGGAAATTCAACCCCAGGACGAGGCCGACGGCAAACTGGCCCCAGACGCCAAGTTACAACTGGCCCGAGATCGCAGCAAGGTCTGGCTGGCGCGCCATGGCAACCCGTATGCGTTGTCGGTGATGGACTTGGATGGCCGCGTTGGCATTGACTATGGTGTTTACGGCGTGCCCGAGACCTACGTCATCGACAAGCAAGGGGTGATCCGCTACAAGCGCGTGGGCGTGGTCACGCCGGCGCTGCTGAGCGAAAAAATCCTGCCCTTGATCCGTGAACTGGAGAAGTCATGAAGTGGCTGTCTCGCGCGCTGCTGGCGCTGACGCTGGCGGTGCTCTCTCTCACGGCAGCGGCCCGTGAAGCTACGCCCCGTGCCGAAGATCCGGCGGTGGAGGCCCGCATGGTGGCCATTGCCGACGAGTTGCGTTGCCTGGTGTGCCAGAACGAATCCCTGGCTTCCTCACATGCCGAACTGGCCGAGGATTTGCGGCGCGAGGTGCGTGGTCTGATCCGTGAGGGCAAATCCGACGCGGAGATCAAGCGTTTCCTGGTGGACCGTTATGGTGACTTCGTGCTTTACCGGCCCGAGGTCAAACCCCTGACCTGGGTCTTGTGGTTTGGCCCCTTTGCGTTGCTGGTGTTGGCGCTCTTGGTACTGGTGCGCTACTTGCGCCAGCGGCGCGCGCAGGTGCCGAGTGTGACGACCCTGAGCGAGGCTGATCGGGCCCGTGCCGAGCAATTGCTGAAGGACTGATGTGAATCCCGTGGTGCTGTTTTTGGTGTGTGCCCTGGCCCTGAGTGTGGCCGTGGCAGCCG
Organism: Limnohabitans sp.; assembly: GCA_018883305.1. GTDB lineage: Bacteria > Pseudomonadota > Gammaproteobacteria > Burkholderiales > Burkholderiaceae_C > Limnohabitans. The sequence goes on from VEQI01000160.1 coordinate 4,368, forward strand.
TGTGGTGGTGGGTCTTGCGTCGCGCGCCCGTGTCTCAGGACTTGGCCGAGTCCAACCCTGTTGGCTCCAACGTGACGGTGTATCGCGAGCAACTGGCGGAGCTTGAGCGTGAGCGCCAGCAAGGCACGGTGAGTGAGCAGGAATACCTCGTGTCTCGCGATGAACTCAGCCGTCGCCTGCTGGAGGACGCCCAAGCCGAGTCGCAGGCGCAACAGGCGTCGCCAGCGTCTCCTTCAGCGGTGCATGCCCTGCCTGCCCGAGGTCGCCGTTGGCTTGCGATCGGTTTGCTCTTCTACATGCCGTTGGCGGGGCTGGGTTTGTACGGCTGGCTGGGCCAGCCCCTGGCGTTGGACCCCGTGGCTCTCACGCAAGGTGAACCTGATCATGCGGTGGACCCCGCCAAGCTCGCCGACATGGTGTCCAAGCTGGAACAACGCCTGCGCGATGAACCGCAGCAAGTGGAGGGTTGGATCATGCTGGCTCGGGTCCAACGGGCGCGTGAACGATTTGAGGAGTCTGCCCAGGCGTATGCACGAGCGCTGAGCCTGAGTGCCAATGATGACGTGGCCATTGAGCGCGCTGAAGTGTTGGCCCGTGGACGGGGTGGCTTTGAGGGTGAGCCCTGGCAGATCATCGAGCGCGTGCTCAAGGCCGACCCGGATCAGACAAATGCCCGCTTGCTGGCAGGCAGTGCTGCATTTTCCGAGGGACGATATGCGGTGGCCCTCACACACTGGCGGCATGCGCTAAGCCGCCTGGCACCCAACGCCCCGGATCGAGCCGAGCTGGAAGAGGCCATCGCACAGGCCGAGGCCAAGTTGCCCAGCGCCCAGCGGTCAGGGGCAGCCACTGGCAATGCACCAGCGGGTGGTGCTGCCGCACCGGGTGCGTCAAGGTCTGCCAGTGCACCGCGTTCCGGAGATCAACAGCCATCAGTTCGAATCACGGGACAGGTCATGCTGGCACCTGGCCTGGCCTCGCGCGTGTCACCCGATGACACGGTCTTCATTTACGCGACACCGACACAGGGCTCACGCATGCCCCTGGCGGTGGTGCGTACCACGGTGGCCAAATTGCCTTTCAACTTTGTGCTGGATGAATCTTCGGCCATGGGTCCGCAGGCCACGCTGGCAGGACAGACGCAAGTGACCCTGCGCGCACGTATCTCCAGCACCGGTGAGGCCATGCCCAAGCCGGGCGATCTGGGGGTGGTGAAAACGCCAGTGAGCGTGGGTGCCAGCGGCGTGTCGTTGAAGATTGAAGGACCGATGCCCTGAGCCAGGGTTCGGCCTGATCGGCTTAACTCATCAGCAGGCCGTGCGTGCGGGCAAAGTGCAGGGTTTGCGTGCGGCTTTTCACGCCCAGACGACGGAACAGGCGCCATAGGTGCACCTTGACGGTGTGTTCGCTGATGTTGAGTTCGGTGGCGATATCGCGGTTGCTCAAGCCCCGGTCCAGCATGAGGATGAGCTGCTTCTGGCGCTTGGAGAGCTTGGTGTCGCCTGAAGCAGTGGCTGTCTCGTCTTCTGCGTTGGGTGTTTCTGCGGCCAGCAACCCTTGCAGACCTGCAGAAATTTCTTGCGCGGGGGAGGATTTTTCCAGGTAGATGTCGGCACCGGCCTCGATGCAGGTTTCCTCGGCCTCTCCGGCAGGCATGGCCGAGATGACCGCCAGAGGTACTTCGGGGTACATGCCCTTGATGTCACTCACGGCCGAGGCCCCCTTCACACCAGGGAGCAGCAAGTCCAGGACAAACAACTGGGGCGCGCCGTTCTTGATGATGGCGGCCTGCAATTCACTGAGCTTTTCCAGTTCAACCACTTTGTTGGCTGGACGCAGCCGACGCAACAACATGCCAATGGCCTGTCGCACCAGGGGGTGGTCGTCGATGACGTACAAACTCATGAAACACTCCTGCTCAGTAATTCAGGCCCATGGCCTCACGAACATCGCGCATGGTTTCGCGCGCCACCACGCGGGCGCGTTCGGTGCCAGCGTCAACGATATCACGGACGATGCGAGGACGCGCGACATAAGGCTCCGCCCGGGCCAGCATCGGCTGTTGCTCCCGCAGCATGCCGTCAATCACGGGCTGCTTGCATTCCAGGCAACCAATGCCCGCCGACTTGCAGCCCTGTTCCACCCAGCCCCGCACCTCGGGGGTGGAATAGACTTTGTGGAACTCCCACACCGGACAACGTGCCGGGTCACCGGCATCGGTGCGTTTGACCCGGGCCGGGTCCGTGGGCATGCGCTTGACCTTTTGCTCCAACGTGGCTTTGTCCTCACGGATGGCAATCGAGTTGTTGTAGCTCTTGCTCATCTTGGCGCCATCCAGGCCCGGCAGTCGGCTGGCTTCAGTCAGCAGCACTTGTGGTTCGGGGAGGATCACCTTGCCCGTGCCACGGAAGTAGCCTTCCAGACGCTCACGGTCATGGGTGTCCAGTTCCGGGGCAGAGGCGATGTAACCCATGGCGCCTTCCAGCGCCTTGGTGTCACCGGTCTCTTGGAACTGCTTGCGTGATTTTTCGAACCGTTTGACGCTGTCCTTGGGGAGTTTCGCCAGGCTGCCCTGAATCTTTTCCTCATAGTGGATCTCGCGCCCGTAGAGGTGGTTGAAGCGGCGTGCGGCCTCCCGCGTGAGCTCAACGTGGCTGGCCTGGTCTTCACCGACGGGCACGTACTTGGCCTTGTAGATCAGGATGTCGGCCGCTTGCAGCAAGGGGTAGCCCAGAAACCCGTAAGTGGAGAGGTCCTTGTCCTTGAGTTTTTCCTGTTGGTCCTTGTAGGTGGGCACGCGCTCCAGCCAGCCTAAGGGGGTGCCCATGGCCAGCAGCGTGAACAGCTCCGCGTGCTCGGGCAGACGGCTTTGCAGAAAAATGGTGCATTGCTCGGGGTCGAGACCGGCGGCCAGCCAGTCGATCACCATCTCGTAGACGTTTTTCTCGATGACCTCGCGGCTTTCATAGTGGGTGGTGAGCGCATGCCAGTCCGCCACAAAGTAAAAGCACTCCATCTCGGACTGCAGGCGAACCCAGTTTTTCAAAGCACCGTGGTAGTGGCCCAGATGCAGGGCCCCCGTGGGGCGCATGCCGGAGAGAACGCGGTCTTTCATGAGGTCATTTCACTAAAAAATCGAGCGGACTGAGCAACAGCTTCAGAAATTCGAAGCTCAGGTCCATCAAGGGGCGCATCCACCATTCGCTCAGCAG
>VEQI01000161.1 GCA_018883305.1 Limnohabitans sp.
GTGATCTGGGGCGTGGTGGGCGGGCATCACACTCGCTTTCGTCATTTCGTGCCAAGCCCCTCCGGCGTCTGGCGTGCCTGGCGTACCGCGCATCAACCCAGCCTGGGACATAACCCCCTGGGCGCCTTGTCCGTGCTGGCGATGCTGTTGGTGTTGAGCCTGCAAGCCACCAGTGGCCTGTTCAGTGACGATGAGATTGCTTTCAGTGGCCCCTTGAGCGCGCAGGTCTCGTCTGCCCTGGTGAGTCTGGCCACCTGGTATCACAAGTCCGTTGGCAAGCGCGCACTGATCGGTCTGGTGCTGCTGCATGTGTTGGCCATCGTCTATTACCGCTGGCGATATCGCGAGTCGCTGGTACCGCCCATGGTTGTCGGTGACAAATCGGTGGAGGCAACGCAAGCCGCCAGCGCCCCGTCGTCCCTGGACGGTCCGCGCCAGCGCTTGCACGCCTTATGGTGGCTGGTGGTGTGCGGCGTGCTGGTGACCTGTCTGGTGCGTTTTGGAGAGGGCTCATGAGTGCACGTCCTCAGTTGGAAATCATTCAACCGACCAGCCCGGACGAGCTGGCAGCGACCGCAGAATTGTTCATGGAATATGCCACTAGCCTAGGCATTGACCTGTCTTTCCAGAACTTTGCTGCCGAGCTGGCCGAGTTGCCTGGCTTGTATGCACCGCCCCGTGGTGCCTTGTTGCTGGCACTGGCCGATGGTCAAGTGGCTGGTTGCTGCGCCCTGCGGCCGCTGGATGAGTCGGACGAGCCGAATGCCAGCGAGATGAAGCGCTTGTATGTGCGGCCGGCTTTTCGCCGCTTCGGGTTGGGTCGCTTGCTGGTGGAGGCCACGCTAGACGCGGGGCGTCGGGCGGGCTATGCCGCCATCCTGCTAGACACCCTGGACGACATGGAGGCCGCTCGTACCCTGTACGAGGACCTCGGTTTTGAAGAGGTGCCCCCCTACTATCACAACCCGATCGCCGGGGCGCACTATCTTCGTGTGCTGCTGTGATCAGCCCTTGGCCTGCGCCAACATGGTGGCGGCGTCGCTGACCTCGAACTTGCCAGGGCCCTCGACGTTGAGCGTCACAACCTTGCCGTTCTTCACCAGCATGGAATAACGGTTGCTGCGCACGCCCATCCCGCGAGCCGTCAGGTCCAGGGTGAGGCCCACGGCCTTGGTGAACTCGGCGCTGCCGTCGCCCAGCATGCGCACCTTGCCCACCGACTTCTGATCACGTGCCCAGGCACCCATCACGAAAGCGTCATTCACACTCACGCACCAGATCTCATCGACACCAGCAGCTTTGAGGGCGGCCTGATGCTCCACGTAGCCCGGCACGTGCTTGGCCGAGCAGGTGGGCGTGAAAGCCCCAGGCAGCGCAAACAGGGCGATGGTCTTGCCCGCACTGGCTTTGGCCACATCGACCGGGTTGGGGCCAATGCTGCAGCCTTCGCCTTCCACATCCGAGTATTCCATCAGGGTGGCATTAGGCAGGGTATCTCCGACTTTGATCATGTTGACTCCTCTTGGGGTTGGCACGCACAGCCCTGCTGTGCGCAAAAAAAAACGACCCACCATTGTGGGTCGTTTTGGATAGCCTTGCAGCGTACCGGGTCGTGAAACTCAGACGGCAGCGGCCTTTTCCACCAAGCGGGTCGCGACCCAGTTCTTGGTTTTGGAAATCGGACGGCTCTCGGTGATCTCGATGACATCACCCAGATGGAACTCGCCCTTTTCGTCGTGCGCGTGGTACTTGCTCGACTTGCCCACGATCTTGCCGTAGAGCGCGTGCTTGACGCGGCGCTCGACGAGCACGGTCACGGTCTTGGCGCGCTTGTCGCTGACCACCTTGCCAATCAAGGTGCGCTTGAGGGATTTTTTAGCTTCCGTCATGGTCACTCCTTACTTGGCGGCTTGCTTTTCAGCAAGAATGGTCTTGGCACGTGCAATGCTGCGACGCGTGGAGCGCAGCTGGGACGTGTTGTTGAGTTGTTGCGTGGCTTTTTGCATGCGCAGACCGAAGTGGGCCTTTTGCAGGTCCTTGACTTCGGCTTGCAAGCCGGCTTCGTCTTTTTGGCGCAGTTCAGCAGCTTTCATGGTGTTCTCCTGAGTTACTGGCCGAGCATGCGGGCCACGAAGGTGGTGCGCAACGGCAGCTTGGCAGCGGCCAAACGAAAGGCCTCACGGGCCAGCTCTTCGGACACCCCCACGATTTCGTAGAGGACCTTGCCCGGCTGGATTTCGGCCACGTAGTACTCGGGGTTGCCTTTACCGTTACCCATACGCACTTCAGCAGGCTTTTGGGAAATCGGCTTGTCAGGGAACACGCGAATCCAGATACGGCCACCACGCTTGACGTGACGGGAAATGGCGCGACGGGCCGATTCGATCTGACGAGCTGTCAGACGGCCACGGTCGGTGGACTTCAAACCGAAGTCACCGAAGGCCACGGAGTTGCCACGGGTGGCAATACCGGTGTTACGGCCTTTTTGCTCTTTGCGGTATTTACGGCGTGCTGGTTGCAGCATGCTTATTCTCCTTGACCGTCCGCAGCCGTGCCAGTGGCTGAGGGCGCGGCAACCTTGCGGACGCGCTTGACGGTGGTTTTGGGGGCATCCTGAGCCTCGGCAGGCTTATCGCTGCCATCGGAGGGTGCGGCATTGGTGCCAGCGCCACGGCGGGGAGCGCCACGGCCAGCACGGTCGGGACCCGGACGACCGTCACGACGCGGACCGCGCGGACGACGCTCATCTTCGGGACGGGCTTCAGTGACCACGGGCGCATCGTTGCGGCCCAGGGTGTCACCCTTGTAGACCCACACCTTGACGCCAATGACGCCGTAGGTGGTTTTGGCTTCGGAGAAGCCGTAGTCGATGTCGGCACGCAGGGTGTGCAGGGGCACACGACCTTCGCGGTACCACTCGGTACGGGCAATCTCGATACCGTTCAGACGACCGGCCGACATGATCTTGATGCCCTGGGCACCCAGACGCATGGCGTTTTGCATGGCACGCTTCATGGCACGACGGAACATGATGCGCTTCTCGAGCTGCTGGGTGATGCTCTCGGCGATCAGCTGGGCATCGATTTCGGGCTTGCGCACTTCTTCGATGTTCACTGCGACGGGCACGCCCAGACGGCTGGCCAGTTCCTTCTTGAGGTTTTCGATGTCCTCGCCCTTCTTGCCGATCACCACGCCCGGACGTGCCGAGAAGATGGTGATGCGGGCGTTCTTGGCGGGGCGCTCGATCAGCACGCGCGAAACGGCGGCGTTCTTGAGCTTGCCCTTGAGGTAGTCACGCACCTCGATGTCTTCGGCCAGCATGCCGGCGAAGTCGCGGTTGCTCGCGTACCAGCGGCTGGCCCAGTTACGGCTGACCGACAGGCGGAAGCCGGTAGGATGGATTTTCTGTCCCATGGTTCTTACAGGCCTTTCAGTTGCCAACCGTCACGTACACATGGCACGTGGGCTTGCTGATACGGTTACCACGGCCTTTGGCGCGGGCGGTGAAACGCTTGAGGGTGGCTCCCTGCTCGACGTAGATGGTCTTGACCTTCAACTCGTCGATGTCGGCACCGTCGTTATGCTCGGCGTTGGCGATGGCCGACTCGAGCACTTTCTTGACGATACCAGCGGCTTTCTTCTGGGTGAAGTTCAGGATGTTCAGAGCCTGATCCACCTTCTTGCCACGGATGAGGTCGGCCACCAGACGGCCCTTATCGACCGACAGGCGAACGCCACGGAGGACTGCACGTGTTTCCATTGTGTCTCTCCCTTACTTCTTCTGGACTTTTTTGTCCGCAGGGTGACCCTTGAAGGTGCGCGTCAGGGCGAATTCGCCCAGCTTGTGGCCCACCATCTGGTCGGTGATGTAGACCGGCACGTGCTGCTTGCCGTTGTGCACGGCGATCGTCAGACCGATGAACTCGGGCAGGATCATGGAGCGACGCGACCAGGTCTTGATCGGCTTTTTGTCCTTGGTGGTCACGGCCTTGTCGACCTTGGCCACCAGGTGATGGTCAACAAACGGACCCTTTTTGAGTGAACGAGTCATTTGTTACCCCTTACTTCTTGCGGCGCGACACAATCATGACTTGTGTGCGCTTGTTGTTACGGGTGCGATAACCCTTGGTCAGGTTGCCCCAGGGGTCGACAGCATGACGGCCTTCGCCGGTGCGGCCTTCACCACCACCGTGCGGGTGGTCGATCGGGTTCATGGCCACGCCGCGCACGGTCGGGCGAATGCCCATCCAGCGCTTGACGCCGGCCTTGCCGAGTTGGCGCAGGCTGTGTTCTTCGTTGGCCACTTCACCAATGGTGGCGCGGCACTCGATGTGGATCTTGCGCACTTCGCCCGAACGCATACGCACCTGAGCGTAGGTACCTTCACGGGCCAGCAGCGTGGCCGAGGTGCCAGCGGAACGGGCGATTTGCGCGCCCTTGCCGATTTGCAGCTCGATGCAGTGAATGGTGGAACCCACGGGGATGTTGCGGATGGGCAGCGTGTTGCCTGCGCGGATCGGGGCTTCGGCACCGCTCATGAGCGTTGCACCGACTTCCAGACCACGCGGCGCAATGATGTAGCGACGCTCGCCGTCGGCATAGCACACCAGCGCGATGTGGGCCGTGCGGTTCGGGTCGTACTCGATGCGCTCAACCTTGGCGGGAATGCCGTCCTTGTTGCGCTTGAAGTCCACCACACGGTAGTGGTGCTTGTGACCACCGCCCTTGTGACGGGTGGTGATGTGACCGTTGTTGTTGCGACCGGCCTTCTGGAACTGAGGCTCCAGCAGCGGCGCATAGCCCTCGCCCTTGTGCAGGTGGTCACGTGAGACCTTGACCACGGCGCGCTGGCCGGGGGAGGTCGGTTTCATTTTGATGACAGCCATGATTACGCAGCCTCCCCAGACAGGTTCAGCTCTTGACCGGGCTTGAGCGTCACATAGGCCTTGCGCACGTTGTCACGGCGACCCACGGAGCGGCCAAAACGCTTGGTCTTGCCTTTGGTGTTGACCACCGACACGCCCTTGACCTCGACCTTGAACATCAGTTCAACAGCGGCCTTGATTTCGGGCTTGGTGGCGTTTTGCAGGACTTTGAAGGTGACCGCATTGCTTTTTTCCGCAACCATGGTGGCCTTTTCGGACACGATGGGGGCGACCAGCACCTGCATCAGACGGCCTTCGTCAAATTTGGGGGCGCTCATGCGAACATCTCCTTGAGTTGGTCCATGGCAGCCTTGGTCACCAGCACCTTTTTGTAGTGCACCAGCGACAGCGGATCCGCGTAACGCGTCTCGAGCACCAGCACGTTGGGCAGGTTGCGCGAGGCGAGGTACAGGTTGTCATCGACCTCATCGGCGATCACCAGCACCGAGTCCAGGCTCATGGCCTTGAACTTGGCAGCCAGCAGCTTGGTCTTGGGGGCGTCAACCTTGAAGGAGTCGACCACCGCCAGACGGCCTTCACGGGCCAGCTGCGAGAAGATGGAGGCCATGCCGGCGCGGTACATCTTCTTGTTGATCTTTTGGGTGAAATTCTCTTCCGGGCTGTTCGGGAAGATGCGACCGCCTCCGCGCCACAGCGGCGAGGACGTCATACCGGCGCGAGCGCGGCCAGTGCCTTTTTGGCGGAACGGCTTTTTGGTGGAGTGCTTGACCTGCTCACGGTCTTTCTGAGCACGGGTGCCCTGGCGAGCGTTGGCCTGATAGGCGACAACGATCTGGTGCACCAGGTCTTCGTTGTACTCGCGACCGAACACGGTCTCGGGTGCATCGATCTTGGCGGCGGCTTGGCCTTGTTCGTTGAGGAGTTCGAGCTGCATCAGTTCGCTCCCTTGGCTTTGACGGCCGGACGCACGGTCACGAAGCCACCCGCAGACCCGGGCACAGCGCCCTTGATCAGCAGCAGCTGGCGCGCTTCGTCGATACGGATCACGTCGAGGTTTTGAGTGGTCACGGTGACGTCGCCCAGATGGCCGGACATACGCTTGCCGGGGAACACACGACCCGGATCTTGCGCCATCGAGATGGAGCCCGGGACGTTGTGCGAACGGCTGTTACCGTGGGAGGCGCGCTGCGAACTGAAGTTGTGGCGCTTGATCGTGCCGGCAAAGCCCTTACCGATGCTGGTGCCCTGCACGTCGACCTTCTGGCCCACGGCGAACACATCGGAAACAGGCACCGTGGCACCGGCTGCATATTTGGCAGCGGTGTCGGCCGTCACGCGGAATTCCTGGATGATTTCGCCGGCTTGCACGCCCGCTTTCGCGAGGTGGCCTGCGGCGGGCTTGGTCACGCGAGAGGCCTTGCGCGAACCGAACGTGACCTGCAGGGCCACGTAGCCATCGTTCTCCTGGGTTTTGACTTGAGACACGCGGTTGTTAGACACATCCACCACCGTGACAGGCACTGCGTCGCCGTCATCGGTGAACAGACGCATCATGCCCACCTTACGCCCCAGCAAACCCAAACGGGTGCTTTGACTCATTGTTTTCTCCAAAACTCTCGCCGCGGTCACTTCAATTGGCCACCGCGTTTGGGATACGAGAGACGGTTAATAAATTCTCTTGTCAAAAGACAGAGAGCCGGCCATTGTATCGTGTTTTCTTGGCCCCTGCCACTTTTTTGTGAAATGGGCACGACTGGTTCAGGCTGGCACCATGCAAAAAGGCCCCGAAGGGCCTTTTTGCGGTCAAACTACAGGAATTACTGCAGCTTGATTTCGACGTCCACGCCGGCCGGCAGGTCGAGCTTCATCAGGGCGTCAACCGTTTTGTCGGTCGGGTCCACGATGTCCATCAGACGCTGGTGGGTGCGGATTTCGAACTGGTCGCGGCTGGACTTGTTGACGTGCGGCGAGCGCAGGATGTCAAAACGCTTCATGCGCGTCGGCAGGGGCACGGGGCCCTTGACGATGGCGCCGGTACGCTTGGCGGTGTCAACGATCTCGGCAGCGGACTGGTCGATCAGTTTGTAGTCGAAGGCCTTCAGGCGAATGCGGATTTTTTGCTTGGCGGACATCGATTACTCCATGATCTTGGCAACGACGCCAGCGCCGACGGTCTTGCCGCCTTCGCGAATGGCGAAACGCAGGCCTTCTTCCATCGCAATCGGGTGGATCAGCTTGACCGTGATCGACACGTTGTCGCCAGGCATCACCATCTCTTTGCCCTCGGGCAGCTCGATGGCACCAGTCACGTCCGTCGTGCGGAAGTAGAACTGCGGACGGTAGTTGTTGAAGAACGGCGTGTGACGGCCACCCTCGTCCTTGCTCAGCACATACACCTCAGCGGTGAAGTGCGTGTGCGGCTTGATCGAGCCGGGCTTGCACAGCACCTGGCCGCGCTCGACTTCTTCGCGCTTGGTGCCGCGCAGCAAAATACCCACGTTGTCGCCCGCCTGACCTTGGTCCAGCAGCTTGCGGAACATCTCCACGCCCGTGCAGGTCGTCTTGGCCGTGGCCTTGATACCCACAATTTCAATTTCCTCGCCAACCTTGATGATCCCGCGCTCCACACGACCCGTCACCACGGTACCGCGG
>VEQI01000162.1 GCA_018883305.1 Limnohabitans sp.
GCAAGGCAGCCACACACCCGCCACCCCGGTGATGCCGGTGCCCAACACCATGACGCTGCCGCCGTTGCCCACGCCGTCCTCGCCGGGTGCTGCGCCAAGCGCACCCGCCGCCGCGGCCGGTGGTGCCCAGGTCTCTGCTGTGCCGCCTCCGGCGACCATGCCAGCCACAGGCCTTCCCGGCAGCCCCGCCACCGCGAGCCGTTGACCATGCGTCACCCCCTGCCCTACGCCTTTGCCCGCACTCACCAGCTGCTGCTGGAAGACGACGGCCAGGGGCTGACCCTGTGGCACGCTGCGTCACCTCACCCGGCAGCCTGGAGCGAGGTGATTCGGCATATCGGTGCCGAGCGTCTGCCGCACTGCCAGCAACTGGAGGCGCGTGAACTTGCCCAGCGCATCAGTTCGGCCTATGCGCACGCCGAGTCCAGCGCGGCCACCGTGGTCAGTGAAGTTCAAGAAGATGCCGACCTCACGCGCATGATGCAAGAGCTGCCCGCCGTGGAAGACTTGCTGGAAACCGCCGACGACGCGCCCATCATCCGCCTGCTCAATGCCTTGCTGACCCAGGCGGCGCGTGACGGCGCCAGCGACATCCACATCGAGCCCTACGAGCGTCACAGCAGCGTGCGCTTTCGGGTAGATGGCGACTTGCGTGAAGTGGTGCAGCCGCACCGAGCTTTGCACGCAGCGCTGATCTCGCGCTTGAAAATCATGGCCGAACTGGACATCGCCGAAAAACGCCTGCCGCAAGATGGCCGCATCTCCCTGCGTCTGGGCCAGCGTGCCATTGATGTGCGCGTCTCCACCTTGCCCAGCGCCCACGGTGAACGCGCCGTGCTGCGCCTGCTGGACAAGAGCGAGAGCAAACTCAGCCTGCCCGGCCTGGGCATGGAAGGCGACACGCTCACGCGCTTGCAACGCCTGATCGCGCAACCGCACGGCATCATTCTGGTCACGGGACCGACGGGTTCGGGCAAAACCACCACCTTGTACGCCGCCCTGCAACAACTGGACACGCAGACCCGCAACATCCTCACCGTGGAAGACCCGGTGGAATACGAGCTGCCTGGCGTGGGGCAAACGCAGGTCAATCCACGCATCGACCTCACGTTTGCCAAGGCCTTGCGGGCCATCTTGCGGCAAGACCCGGATGTGATCATGATCGGTGAAATCCGCGACTTTGAAACCGCGCAGATTGCCATTCAAGCCTCACTCACCGGTCACCTGGTGCTGGCCACCTTGCATACCAACGATGCGCCCAGCGCCGTCACACGCTTGATCGACATGGGGGTGGAGCCCTTCTTGCTTAGCTCCTCATTGCTGGGCGTGCTGGCCCAGCGGCTGCTGCGCCGCCTGTGTTCTCAATGCCAAGGCCAAGGCTGCGATGCCTGCCACCACAGCGGCTATCACGGCCGCACCGGCATCTTCGAGCTGCTCACCACCGACGACGAGCTACGCGCGTTGATCCATGCGCAAGCCTCCGAAGCCGATTTGCGTGCCAGCGCCCAGCGCCACGGCATGCACCTCATGCGTGAAGACGGCGAACGTCTGGTGGCGCAAGGCATCACTTCCCGTGAAGAGTTGTTGCGCGTCACGCGCGACTGACGCCCAGATTCACCATGCCCGCGTTTTCCTATCAGGCCGTTGACGCGCAAGGTGCTGCGCAACGTGGCATTCTGGAAGCAGATTCGGCTCGCGCAGTGCGCAGCCAATTGCGCGCGCGCGGCTGGGTGCCCTTGGCGGTGGAGCCGGTCTCTACCACCAGTGCCTCCCGTGAGGTTGTGCTGTGGCAACGCAAAGTGCTCAACCAGACGGGACTCACCATTTGGACGCGTCAACTGGCGGGCTTGGTAGATGCAGGCCTGCCGCTGGAGCGCGCACTCACCGCCCTGGCGGATGAAGCCCCGCAGCCTCGCCAACAAGCCCTGGTGGCCGCCTTGCGGGCTGAAGTGAATGCCGGTGCCACGTTTGCGCAAGCGCTGTCGGCACATCCGGCAGAGTTCTCGCCCATGTACCGCGCCGTCATTGCAGCGGGTGAACACAGCGGCCAACTCGGTCTGGTGCTGGAACGCCTGGCCGATGATCTGGAAGCCCGCCAGGCCCTGCGCAGCAAGGTCATGGCCGCCTTGTTGTACCCGGCCATCGTGAGTGGCATTGCGTTGCTGATCGTGCTGTTCCTGCTGGCCTATGTGGTGCCGCAGGTGGCCAGTGTTTTCACCACCAGTCAGCGTGCCCTGCCCGGTTTGACCGTGGTGATGCTGGCCATCAGCCAGGCCGTGCAAACCGCCTGGCCCTGGGTCTTGGCGTTGGCACTGGGGGCGTGGTTCTTTCTGCGCCTGTCATTGCGGCAAGCCGCCGTGCGTGAACGCTGGGACGCGGCCTGGCTGCGCCTGCCCGTGCTGGGTCCGCTCGCGCGCGGCTATAACGCCGCCCAATGCGCACGTACGCTGGCCTTGCTGATTGGCGCTGGCGTGCCCATGCTCAAGGCCTTGCAGACCGCCGCTGAAACGCTGCCCAACACCGCCTTGCGCGCCGACTTGGTGGAAGCCCAAAGCCTGGTGCGTGAAGGTGCACCGCTGGGCAAGGCCCTGGGCCATCGCCAACGCCTGCCTGGCCTGTTGGCCATGTTTGCGCGCCTGGGCGAGCAAACCGGTGAGTTGCCCCAGATGCTTCAGCGCGCCGCGCAGCAACTCAGCAATGAAGTACAACGCAAGTCGCTGTACTGGGCCACGCTCTTGGAGCCCTTGCTCATCGTGGGCATGGGGGCTGTCGTGATGCTGATCGTGCTGGCCGTGATGCTGCCCATCATCCAGCTCAACCAATTGGTGAGGTAAGCATGGCCGTCTCGCTGGAAGACAAACTGGTGGTGGCAATTTCGTCCCGGGCACTGTTTGACTTCGAGGAAGAAAACCGCGTGTTCGAGCAAGCCAACGACCGCGCGTACATGCAACTGCAACTGGAGCGGCTGGATGTGCCCGCGCCACCCGGCGTGGCTTTTTCATTGGTGAAAAAGTTGTTGGCCTTCAACGATGCGCAGTCCTCCCACATCGAGGTGGTGATCCTCTCGCGCAATGACCCGGTCAGCGGCATGCGCGTGTTTCGATCCGCGCAGCACTATGGATTGCCCATCCTGCGTGGCAGCTTCACACGGGGGCAACCTCCGTGGCGCTACCTCAAACCCTTGCGCGCCAACCTGTTTCTGTCCACCCATCTGAGTGATGTGCGCGCGGCCCTGGAGGCCGGCGTGCCCGCTGCGCAGGTGTATCCGCACTCGGCCCATGCCTCGGACGCACACCCGAATGAAATTCGCATTGCGTTTGACGGTGATGCCGTGTTGTTCTCTGATGAAGCCGAGCGGGTGTACCAGGCCCAAGGGCTGAGTGCCTTTCAACAGCACGAACAGGACCGAGCCAGCCAGCCGTTGTCTGCCGGCCCCTTCAAGCCCTTGCTGGAAGCCCTGCATCATCTGCAGCGGGACGGCACGCCGCGCATGCGCATTCGGACCGCCTTGGTCACGGCGCGCAGTGCACCCGCGCATGAACGTGCCATCCGTACCCTGATGAACTGGAACATCGAGATTGATGAAGCGATGTTCCTGGGTGGCCTGGACAAGGGCGAATTTTTGCGTGAGTTCGAGCCGGATTTTTTCTTTGACGACCAGACCGGCCACATCGAATCCGCCGCACAGCATGTGCCGGCCGGGCACGTGGCCAGCGGCGTGGCCTCCGGCACCAATTAGTCTGACTTGGCTATGCGCTGACGGCTTTCACGCCGCGCAATCCAAAGTGTGGACAGCATGATCACCAGCGCACCCAGCAGTGTGGTGGTGCGCGGCACATCCGAGAACACCAGCCAGCCCAGCAACGTGGCCCACACCAAATCCAGAAATCGCAGCGATTGCGTGGCGGAAATGTCGGCGGCCCGGAATCCGCGCGTGAGGCAATAGTGCCCCACCGAGCCCAGCACACCCGCCACTAGAAAACTGATCCACTGCATCAGCGTGGGCGACTGCCAGCCATAGATGGCCATGGGCAAGCCGAACAGGGACACCGTCAACGCTTGCCAGAACACAATCACCGACGGTGACTCATACCGGGTCAGTGCCTTGGTGATGAGAAAGGACGCGGCAAACATCGGAGACGACGCCAGCATGACCAGCGTGTAGACACCGCCCGAACCACTCAGCTGCGGCCCCACCACCACCAGCACACCGGCAAACCCCAGCAAGGCGGCCACCCATCGGTCGGCACGCATTTTTTCGCCCAGGAACCACGCCGCCCCCAGCATGATGAAGATGGGCCCTGTGAAGCTCAGAGCCGTCATGTCGGCCAGCGTGATGTGCGGCAACGCGGTGAACCAGAACATCAGTCCGCCGGTATGCACCGCACCGCGCCAGAACTGGCCTTTCACGTCCTTGGGAACAAAGGCACCCGGATTGCGAAAAAACCAGGGCAGCATCACCAGCAATCCGAATGAATATCGCAAGAACAGCGACTCATACACATCCAGGTTGAGCGTGATGTTGCGCAAAATGGAGTTGAGCGTGGAAAACAACACCCCGGCCAGCGCGGCCCATAGCATGCCGCGCGCCGTGGACGAGAGCCGCATGGCTTGACGGTGTTGTTGTCGCTGAAACAAGGACCAGCGACGATGGAGACGGGAAGATTTCATCCAGACCAGAGGCACAACTGACAACGCAGTGTAACGAACCCGCGTCGTGATGAGCGCAGGACATCGAGATGCCGCGCAGAGGTCCTCATTTTGCGATACATCAAGTCAACCCTGCCTTGCCGCACACACACTTCAGAGACAGCCTTGGTGACATAGGCGGTCCGAACTAGAATGGTCAGCGTGAAGCGCTTCATCCTTGCTCTTGTTCTGGCCCTGGTTGCCAACCTGGTGGGGGCCACGGCTGCGTCTTTCAAGGTGTCAACCCTTGACCCAGCGTCTGCGCAAGCCTTCACCGTTGCCGCCTCTGACGAATGCCACGGCCAGCATGACCACTCAGGCACACCAGCAGATCAACACGCCACACCCAAATGCCACACGTGTTGCCCCGCGGCGGGCATGCCACAGGCACGGCTGAATCTGCCACTCATTCAACCGCACCGCAACGCAGATGCGCCGCTGATCATCCGCCCCTACGCGGACGTGGTGTTCAGTATCGACAAACCTCCCAAAGCGCAGATCTGAGCCCTCACGCATCAGATCGACCGGGCGTCGTCACGCCCTGCTATTTACTTTTGGAGATTTTGAAATGAACATGACCCACTACATGGAGTTGCTGGCCGACAACCAGCCCTGGAATTTGTTGATCTTCATGGCCATTCCGGTCATCCTGGCCGAGACCATGGCCATCACCGAGCTGTACATCCTGTTCACCCGCCGCCTGCATGGCGTGGTTCACCAGATCAACCGTCTGGCGGGCATCGTGGTGGGTTTGTATTTCATCGGCGTGATTTATTACTTGACCAAGAACGCGGTGATCCCACTGACCAGTACCGGGCAATGGCGAACCTTCATCGACGTGGTGGCGGTCATCAGCTACCTCGTCAGCGGCTTGCCCCTGATCTGGATCGCACTGCAAGAGTTGGGCGTGGTCAACCGGCAGCTCACTCAGGAAGCCAAGCTCAAGGTGCACGCCGTCTGTGTGGCTCTCTTCCTGGTGTTTGGCCACGTGGCGATGATTGCCGGCATGACCGACCCGGGGTTGTTTGGGTATGAAGGGGCCTCTCACGGCCATGCCCAGACTCAGGAGGAGATGCGTCAAACCATCGAAGCCATGAAGCAACACATGAGTGAGCAACATGGTGCACCCGCCGACACGGCTGCAGCACCCGCGCCTCATTCAGAGGCGGGTCAACACAAGCACTGACACCTGGAGGCTTGCGATGTTTCATCATCACACCTGGTTGACAGCCAGCGTTGTGTGGTTGCTCATGAGCAGCGGGGCTGGGGCCCAGGCCCTGCAGGCTCCGCAGCCCACACCAGGGTTTATGCCCAACCCGGCGCAGGGCAAACGCTTGTTCGACAAACAATGTGCCACCTGCCATGGCCTGGACCTTCAGGGGACACGCCAGGGGCCGCCCTTTTTGCATCCGGTGTATGAACCCTCACACCACGGCGACGCTTCGTTTCAAATGGCGGCGCGCTACGGCACCCGCGCTCATCACTGGAAATTTGGCGACATGCCGCCAGTTCCTGGGGTGACAGCTGATGAGGTGGCGCACATCACGGCGTATGTGCGTCAGCAGCAGAGGGGGGTGGGGATACGGTAAGCCAAATCCTATTGCATAGAAACGTTTGGAATATCTCTTGCGTGATGCAAGGGGAAAGTAAATTACCCCCTGGCCAGACTGCTCGACGGTAATTGAGTCGTTCCGTTCGGGGGTATTCTTTGGGAGCGCTTTCCTCCCCCATGGCCCGTTGAAGTCGAGCCGCACCAAACGCATTTGTTCCCGCCTTGACCGTGACGGTGTTTTCCGAAGGGGCTAGTCGAGCAATCCCCGTAGAAAGTGGAATTGCAGTAGCAACACTCAGTCATTCGGGCACTCTGTGTTCAATTCGGGACTTGAGTTGAAGCAGTTGATCGAGCTGGCGTTGATGCGCTTCGGCGAAAGAATCAAGATCGTTGACGGCGTATCCACCATAGCCATAGATACTTGAATATGCAGCGTAGGCGGCGGCTTGAAGTGCATCACCCTCAGCGGCCTTTGACAGTGCGTAGGTTGCTGACACGGCAGCGTGCCTTGTGCCGTCGAGTGATTTAGAGCCTTGGTGACTTTGAGCAATTTTTTGGAGAGCATCCGCCAACACTTTCAGTTGACCGATGGATTCTTGATTGAAAGCTGTCACCAAGCGTTTGAACTGCTCGAAGGCCTTGATGGCGGCCTCGTCCTCCAAATTAGAAGCGATTTCTTCAACGCAACTGAGGGCGAACCTATAGATCAACTGTGGAGTTTCTCCCTTAAGCTCGGCTTGTATATTGGCAAGTACCGGATGCATTTGACTCCCTCCAACCGTTGTGCCCGCGCCTAACCCATTAGGGTTCGGACTATAGGCCTTCGATTGCTCCCTTTGGTCTGATCAACTCTATCTGCGAAATCACCAGTTCGGGGGGAGCATTGAGCCGTTCATCACGAATCTTGCGTTTTTTGTAGATCGAAAAGACGCTTTAGAGCCCAGATCAAACCCTCTAGGCGAACGATAGCCCTCCTGACCCCCTAACGAAATTACTCCACCGTGGCAGACTAAAGTCGCTTTTACCTTTCCCTAAGCCATTGTCTCGATTGGTTTTTTTTCGGTAGGGGCGGGAGACCTGTTCCACCATCAGGGCGGTCACGCCGTCTTTGAGGCTGTAGTCGAGGGCTTTTTGCTTGGGATCTTTGTAATGACCCACTGAATTCCTGCTCAGGTCATACTATTGGAGAAATCAGCCATGAGTATGACGATGGAAGACGACATCAAGCGATGGACAGCCAAACGCAAAGCGGCGCTGGTCATGGAGATCATT
>VEQI01000163.1 GCA_018883305.1 Limnohabitans sp.
CATCCGTGCTGCCACTGCCGGCCTTCAGCGTGGTATCGGCATTGAGTAACGGCTCGTTCTTGGCTTCAATGCGCATGGCTTCGCCCACGAGGACGGTGCCCATCACGCCGGCTGTGTCAGAGCGTGCATCCACCACATCTGCGGTGGCCTTGCTACTGACGAGGTTGAACGCCCGCACCCCGGCCATGCTGGCACCACTGCCAGCACCCGTGGCCGAATTGTCCACCGAGGCATCCACGCTGGCGTCCATGAAAGCCAACACTTGCGCCCCGCCCCCCACCTTCAGCGTGCTGCCCATTACCTTGGCAAACGCATTGGCACCCAGTTCATCGGCGTTGGTCAGATCATCCAATTGGGCATCGGTTTGCGACCACAGGGCCGGGGTATCCCAGCCCACGGCATTGCGGGCCACCACCGTGGAGGCGGCTCCGCCACCAGAGGCACTGGAGAATGCCGCGTTGTTGGCAAGAATGCTGGCACTGTTGGTGGCTTTCAGCAAAAAATCACCGCCCGACTTCACATCGCTGTCACGCACATCGGCACTCACTTGCGCCAGGATGGTGTTGGCAGCGGACAGGCGCGTGACCGGTGTGGCGCTGATCAGCCCAAACCCCAAAGTCACGGACACAATCCCACTCAATTCGGCGTGGATATCTGCCTGATTCAAGGCTTGAATGGCCACCAGACCACCGGCGGCCACCGCCAGGTCGTCCAGGGTGGCCTGCACTTGTTGAGCCACCAGGTTCTGAACCGTGGCATTACCCACTGCTGCCAATCCGCCGCTGGAAGACATGTTGACGCTGGACGCCACCGATGAGCTGTCATCCGCCTTCACCTGCAAGTCGCCACCGACATTGACACTGAGCGCGCGGGTACGCCCCGTCACCGGTGTGGCTGAGGCCGAGTCACTGATCCATGCCTGAGTGCGCGTGCTGGTGCGCTGGATGGCCAGCACCCGGCTGCCACCCCCAAAAAATCCATCACTGTCCGCACCCACCCGGCTGCTTTGCCGGGCTTGCATACGGGCTTCAACCTGGGCATCACCCCCCACCAGCAACGGCGTGCTGATCACCGCGGCCAGGGTTTCCATCGGCGCGGCACCACCGGGCGTCCCCACCAGTTTGGCGCCCAGGGCGTTCCTGAATCCGTCTGAAGAGGACAAGGCCGTGCGTGAAGCGCTCAGCCCGTCCCAGCCCACGACGTTGGCAGCGATCACGCCACTGTCCGCACTGGCACCATCTACCGAGGCCAGGTTGATGGATTCAATCACGCTGGCGTTGTCGGCTTTCACGGACAGATCACCAGCGGTGTCCAGTCGCCCCCCCTGAATCTTGGCAGTGGTGCCGCCGGACACGTCATTCAATGTGAGGGTGTAGGCAGCGCTAAAGAGCACGGCATCGACCTTGCCCTTGAGCGTGGTGTTGAGCTGCTGTGTGGTGTTGGCCAGCACTTGCACGCCGCCGCCTGTGGTCACATTCACCTGATCCATCAGGGCATCGGCCCGATGGCGCAATTCATTGCGGGCGCCCAGCAGGCTGGAGGACCAGGCACCTTCGGCATCCACCGTTCCTTTTGCACTGGCCTGGGTGCTGTCATTGGCACTCACCAGCAGTGCGCCGCCCACAAAGTGGTGCACCGTGTTGCCCGGCGCCATGACGATGCGAGCATCTGCACGCGCCTGACTGGCGTTTTGCACCAGGATGCTTTCCAACTCGGAGTCCTTCAGACCGGCCACGCTGGTGGCACCGATCTTCAGATCGGCGCGTACACGCATGTCGCCTTGAACATCGAAACTGCCTTGACGCACCAAGGCACTCACCAGATAGGGGTCTGCCGTCAACGAGGGGGCCGACATCAGGTCCTCCACCGTTGACTTGAGCATCCCGGACAGGCCCGCAAGACCCATGCGATTCAAGGCCACGGCCGCGCCGTTGGCGTTCTGATAGTTCAGCTGATTGTCGGCCTTGAGCGTGGCTTCGCCCGAAGCTTGCAAAGTCAGATCTCCCGACGACTGCAGCTTGACGCCCGCATCGCCGCTTGCATCCCCCAGCCAAGCGTTGACCGTCCCCACCAAGCCGTTGGTGGTGATCACGCCTCCATCCGCCAGGGCACTCCAGTTTGAAAACACACTGCTCTCGCCGTCGTAAAGCCTGCCGGCCGTGACTGCGCTCAGGCGTGACTGGTCCAGTGCTTCGATGTTCAAGTGACCCGTGTCGGCGACGGCCGGATTAAATTGACTTAGCAGGTGGTGTTGCACATCGTTCATGACCAGGACTCCACTGCCCTTGGTCTTGGCACGTGCCAGCGTTCCAACCGATGCGTCTGCCTGGACTGCCTCGATGGCAGAAATCGTCACGGCCCCGGTTGTGGTGAATTTTTTCTTGCGCTCACCGTCGGTCACTTGCGCGCGCGTGTCCGAGCGCACCCGGTTGCCAGACACCAGCGCTGTGGCACCCGCTTCCAGCAAGGCCAAAGCAGCCGCTCCTTCACCCAGCGGCAAGGTCAACGCACCCGTAAGGACCTGAAGGTTCAGCCGATTGTGCGCATCCAGCGTGACGCTGCCGGCAGCGTTGAGATCAGTGTCCTTGACGGTGGCCAGCACCTCGTAGGGCAATGTGTCGTTGGCATTGCCCTCTCCTCCGCCCAACTTGGACAAAGCCAGCAAGGCACCGTCGCCCTCGTCCCAACCCACCACGTTTCGAGTCATGGACTCTTGCTGGTCACTGAGCAGCCCCGCGCGCAACGCGCCTGCAGGCGTGGTGGCACGCAGACTGGCCAGCGCGGCGGCTCCCGAGACCAGGTTGCCGGTCATGGTCAACGTGGCGTTGATGGCCTGCATGCGCACACCACCATTGAGCTGGTTCCAGGCGCGTTGGGCCCGGGTGTTCACCCACTCATCCAATTGTCCGTCTGACACCGGGTCCAGCTGGTTGTCCGCCACACTGGCCTTGAGCGTCTGTGAGCCCTTGGCAAACACACGCAAGTCTGTCGCGGTCACGGTGGAACCCGTGACTTGCGCCGACACATCGGCGCGCAGCAAGTTGCCGGCACGGGATGCGCCCAGCACGCCGTCCCCAGTGAAATTCACCGAGTAAGCCCCACCTTGGGCATTCCAGCTGGTCGCATCGATCGCCACCAGACTGGCGTTGCCGCTGGTGGTCACCGTGCTGTTGCGAAGCAACACGCTGGTGTTGGTCACGCCCGTGTTGTAGGCCTCGCGAGCCAGACTGCTGACCCCGGAACTGTCCAACGCACTCACATCCAGGCGTGAGAGGTTGAGCGTGCTGCCATTCACCTCGGCCGCCACCCGGTTGTTGACCTGGGTACGCTGAACGCCATAGGGTGAGCTCACCAGCTCGCCGCGCACACCCCCGCTGGCACGGTCTGCGGCCAGCGCAGAGACCTGAAGACTGGGCGCGGGTCGGCCATCGGCCGACACCACGACCACTTTATTGTCCAACGTCTGACCGTCCACGGTGCGCTGCAAACCATCACCCACTTGCGCCAGCACGTTTCTGTCCAGATTGATCCGCTCGTTGACGGCGGAGGCGTTGATGGTGTCTTCCGCATTGCGGCTGGCCATGCTGACCACACCACGTATTTGCGTGAGTCCACTGGCTTCCACCAGCACTTGCGGGGAAGTGTCACCCACCTTGGCGTCAATGGTCACCTGGGCATTGCCCAGCAGCGCGGCTTCACTCGTCTGTTTGGCGTCCAGCACCAAGGTACCGGAGGACACAGCCGAGAGCTCTGCCACCAGTCGAACGTCGGTCACCGCCACCAGCTGCAAACCAGCAGCCGTGACTGCAGCGGCCGAGCCCAATCGGGTTCGAGCCTCGGCCAGTGCAGACAAATTCAAATCAGCAGAGTCGCCATTGCGCGTGGTTTGCAAATCGACGATAGAACGCGAGGAGAGGGTCACCAGTCCCTTGGTCACCAACGTGCCTTGCACATCCACCAAGGTGGTGGCCTTGCCTTGGGCATCCCCTGTTTCGGGATTGCTGGTGATACGCGAAAGTGCTTCAAACAGCACATCACCACCCGCCGTGACGGTTTTATCCTGCAGCAGCTCAATGGTTTCTGCCTCGATGCGCAGGCCGCCGCCCAACGAGACGCTGTCCAGCACCACTTTGTCCACCCCTGCGCCGCCACGAATGGCCAGCAAATTCAAGGGCTTGGCGAACACCAGGTCATACAGGCCGTCGCCCGAGACCTTGATCCGACCTTGTTCATCCTGGGAAACCTTGACCGTGTCATCGTTGTCACCCAAATCCAGCACCAGGCTGCCCAGGTCCTGATTCAACTTCATCAAGTCGTTCTGCACTTCCCAGGACAGCAGGCTGCTGTTTTGCTCCACGCCCTTGCTCAAGTCGATGACCTGGGCGTTTTGCAAATTGACCTGGAACATCGGGTCTTGCTGATTGTTGATGGCCTCCCCAGAACGCGTGACCAACATCACGTTGTCCACCGCCAACGTGGTGTCTTGCCCTGCCTTGTTGATCTGCAACAAGGGTTCCGCGGACAGGAGCAAGCGCTCTTCCAGCTGTTCTAGCTGAACACGGCTTTTTTTCAACGCAAACGGTGGTTTGCGAAAGGTCCGGTTCTTTAAATTACGCATACGCTACTCCTGCAATCCTGGTCCACGCATCGTCATGCGCAACCACAACATATTTCTTCATCAGGGGGTCCCCCCTCGCTGCCGCCCCTCAAAGGGCAAGGCAGACTGCATCCAGTCATCGGATCGCAAGACCGACCAGCGACGCTGAAACGCCACCGCTTCTGCCCGATGCTGCGCACCTGCAAACGCCCAGCGCGCCACACGGGAGGCCAGCGCCGGGCGAAATTTCAACGTCCATCGAACCAATGCACGCCAAGGGGTTGGCATCAGTCGTCGGGCCAGCTCATCCTCCATGCACAGGTAGAACGACACGCTGCCCACATCTCCCTGGCGTCCGCAGCGACCCGCCAACTGCCGGTCGATACGACCCGATTCGTTTGCCTCAGCCACGATCACATGCAATCCGCCCAAGACCGGCACGCCTTCACCTAAACGGATGTCGGTGCCACGGCCCGCCATGTTGGTGGCGATGGTGACCACGCCGAACTGTCCGGCACCAGACACGATCTGGGCCTCTTGGGCATGTGCCAACGCGTTGAGCACACGTGGCTCCATGCCTCGTTGGCGCAGCACATGGGCCAACTCCTCGCTGGATGTCACGCTGCGAACGCCCACCAGCACGGGACGCCCGCGCGATTGCTCACGGCAGACTTCATCGGCAACGGCGGCCCACTTGCGTTGCACATCCTGCACCAACACGGGGGGGTGATAGACCGTCTGGCGCGGACGGTGCGTTGGCACTCGCACCACCTGCAAACCATAGACGCGCCACAACTCGGATGCAGCTTCCCAGGCCGTGCCGCTACAACCCGAAAGTTTGCGAAAGCGCCGGAAGAAGGTTTGAAAGCTCATCTGAGTGAGCGACTGGTTGGGGTCGGTGATGGTGACCCCCTTATGGGCTTCAATGGCCTGATGCAAACCAGCGGTCAGGCTGCGGCCAGGGGTCATTCGCCCGGTGAACTCATCCAGCAACACCACCTCGTCGTCCTGCACCACGTAATGCTGGCCCGGTCGGAAAAAACAGCGCACCACCAAGGCCTGTCGCAATAATTCTTCTCGCCGTGGGGCTGGGCGCCACAAGGCTGGCAACGATGACGCCATCTCGGTGAGTTGTTCCAAGGCAGGCGTGAGCAAACTCACTGACTGGCCTTTGGGATGTAACTGGTAGTCCTGACCGGCTTGCAAACCATCGGCCAAGTCCGAGATGATGCGCACCGCATCCTGAAGGCCGCGGCTTTCACGCGGGGTGGCCAAGATGAGTGGGGTGACGGCTTCGTCAATCAAAATGCTGTCTGCCTCGTCCACGATGGCAGCGTGAAGGCCGCGCGTCAACAAGGGCTGAGCGCCCGTGGGTAGGGCACCCATCAGCCATTGCTGAAAGCACAACTGCTCTTGGCACTGTGGTCGCGCCTCACCAATTTGGTCACGCAAGTGATCTGCCAACAACTCCTTGGCGGTGAGATAGACCACATCGGCGTCATAGCGTCTGACCCGCTCATTGGGCTCCAGTTCACCGACCACCACGCCCACGCACAAGCCGCAGGCCGCGAACAAACGGCGCATTTCCTCCGCATCCCGCGCAGCCAGGTAATCGTTGGCGGTGATCACATGACAGGGGCGGCCGGTCAAACCCGCCATCACAGCAGCCAGGCCCACTGTCAGGGTTTTGCCTTCACCCGTGGCCATTTCGGCCAGCAACCCCCGATGCAGCGCCAGCGCACCCATGAATTGCACCGCATAAGGCTTAAGTCCCAGGCTTCGCCAGGCGAATTGCCCCACCAAGGCCAACACCTGCACCAAGTGACCCTGCGCCTGCGCTGGGTCGATACGCATCCAGGCACGTGCTTGCTGCAAGCGTGCTTGCAGCGCGTGGTCAGACAACTCCATCAGGGCATCACACGCGGCCAAGGTTTCGTGGGATTGCGCCAGCAACGTTGATTGCGGGCCAAGCCAGCGCAAGCCATATCCCTGCAAAGTCTGATAAGCCGCATCCAGTCCTTGCGGCAAGGGCACCAGCGGGGCCAGCGTGCGTGCGCGCGCCATCAATCCCAGGCCTGGTCTGGACGTGGGGGGCCGCCACGACGCGTGGTCCACCGAGGTGCTCATACCCTGAACCTCCGTTGCAGGAATTGGCGCAGGCGACGCTCCCACTGCACCAGCAACGGCCGACTGGGCAAAGTGAGCCGCATCACCCCGATGCGCCCGTGCACCAGCGCTGGCAGGTCGGTTCCATCGGGCATCAACCGGGACTCGATACGAAAGAAGGGCTCGGCAGCCACCACGCCATTGGGGTCAGAGGGTGATACGGCCAACTCCCCCCCACCCGCCATGCCCAGTGCACGAGAGGGAAGCAGACCTTGTTCAAAGGGCATCACGGATGTCGATGTGACATGGACATTGATGCCTTCTTGTCCGCGTAGTCGGACCTCGCTGCGCTCAATGGCTTCACCCACCACATGACTGCCCACCTGAGGCAACACCGCCACAAAACGCCACTGCTGCGGATTCACGATAGTGCCCACAGAGGCGCCTCGGGTCAGCCATTGGCCGCGAATGCCATCAAGTTCGCTGGCGCTCCACTCACCCGCGATCGGGGCCACCACCAACTGCGCCTCGCGACGCCGATTCAGTTCGGTCAGGTGTTGCAACACCGCCGTGAGTTGTTGCTCAATGGCGCTCAAATCCGTCGAGGCCCGAGAAACGGCCTGAATGCGTTGAGCTTCCAGTTGTTCACGCTGCATTTGCGCCGCGCGGATGTCGTAGTCCAGTTCGGGGTGGTGCAACCGAAGCAAAGGTTGCCCGGCTTCCACTCGGCTGCCAGGACGGATCAGCAACTCTGCAAACAGGCCTTCCGTCTCGGTGTACAGCTGTCGTG
>VEQI01000455.1 GCA_018883305.1 Limnohabitans sp.
CACTGGATGATTGTGTCCTGATTGCACAAGACATCTGCGCCACCACCACCTTGCAGATGAGCGCAGAGGAAGTGGCGTCAGTGGTGACATTTTTGGTCACGCACCAACTGGTTCAACAACAAGCGCCCGATAGTGCCCAGAAAATGGCCCAGCGCTGGCAAGCCATGCACCCAAGCTGGTGGCGTTGGCTGATGCACCACTATTTGTTTTTTCGCTTTCCGTTGGTGAATCCGGACCGCTGGCTGGGAAAGACCCTGCGTTGGGTGCAGCCCTTGTGGAGCCGCCGCTTTGCCATGCTCACCGCCGTAGTGCTGCTATGGTCACTGTGGCAAGTCTGGCGCCAGGTCGATCTTTTCATGGCCTCTCTGATCGACACGGTCAGTTGGGAAGGCTTTGCCAGCTACGCCGTGGCGCTCACCAGCGTGAAGGTGCTTCATGAATTGGGACATGCCTACACCTGCAAGCGATTTGGGTGCAAGGTACCCGCCATGGGCGTGGCCTTTCTGGTGATGTGGCCCGTGGCCTACACAGACACCAATGAAACCTGGCGTCTGACCAGCCGCTGGCAACGTCTGGCCGTGGCCAGCGCGGGCATCCTGACCGAACTCACTGTTGCCGTGTGGGCCACCTTGGCCTGGACACTGCTACCAGAGGGCGGGTTGAAATCCGCCATGTTCTTCCTGGCCACCACCAGCTGGGTCTCCACATTACTCATCAACGCCAGCCCCTTCATGCGCTTTGATGGTTACTTCATCTTGTCAGACGCGCTGGAGATGCCCAACCTCCATGCCAGAAGTTTTGCGCTGGCGCGCTGGCAACTGCGAGAACGACTCTTTGGTCTGAAGGCCGAGCGGCCTGAACATTTCTCACCCGACAAACACCGAGCCTTGATCGCCTTTGCCTGGGCCACCTGGCTTTATCGACTGGTGCTGTTCCTGGGCATTGCCGCGCTGGTCTACTACTTCTTTTTCAAGATGCTGGGCGTGGTGCTGTTCGGCGTTGAAATCATTTGGTTTGTATTGCTCCCCATTTATCAAGAGATCAAGGTGTGGCGCACACTGTGGCCTCAAATCAAACAGCGTTCAGCCACGCGTCGGAGTGCATGGCTGGCCGTTCTGTTAGTGATGGCATGTGTGATTCCTTGGCCCACGCGGGTTCATGTCTCGGCATTGCTGCGCCCTGCCGACCTGTGGCCCATTTATGTCCCCGCTGGTGCCCGCGTGGATTCGTTACCGTTTCGTGAAGGCGATCATGTCAACCAGGGCGCCACACTGGTCACGTTGACCATGCCAGAACTGGCCTCGCGCGAAGCACAAACCCGTGCACGGTTGGCGCAGCAGCAATGGCAGGCAGCTACCGCCGGCATGAATGCCGATTCACAGCGAAGCCTGCTGGTGGCGCAAGAGACGTATGCCACCGTGCAGGCCGAGATGTCAGGCATCCGCGCCGAGAGTGCCCTGTATCAACCCAAAGCCCCTTTTGCCGGCTGGATTCGCGACCTGGACCCCGATCTGCAAGCCGGCCAATGGATACCGCGCAAGGAACGCATTGGTTTGCTGGTGCGTGATGACGGTCGTTGGCTGGTGGAGACCTGGCTGGAAGAGGAGGATGTTCGCCGGATCTCGTTGGGCGATTCGGCGTTGTTCATCACCGATGCCACCGACGGTGCGGCGCTGCATCTCACCGTCACTGCCATTGATCAAGACGCATCACGCCTGTTACCACGCCCGGAGTTGAGC
>VEQI01000164.1 GCA_018883305.1 Limnohabitans sp.
TCCACATAGGCATCAACCAGTCGCTCACGTTTCATCCGAGCCTTCTTGATCACCCCAAACATCAACTCCGGATAGAACCGTTTCCCGGTCCAAGAGGTCCCTCCATCGTCATTGAGGTAGGCGGCGATTTGGCGGCAAGTCATCCCATTCTTCTGAAGCCCAAGAATGCGATCAAAGAGGGCTTGGTGAGCCGGTCAACGTGGACCAAGGACAGCGCCTTGGTCCTGATAGAAATCCGAAAACAGAAGTGGTAGTCTGCCGACCTTTGAAGCTCCTCAAAGGTAAAAGCGAAATTACTCCACCGTCACCGACTTCGCCAAATTCCTCGGTTTATCCACATCCGTACCCCTTGCACACGCCGTGTGATACGCCAGCAACTGCAACGGCACCACGTGCAGCAACGGAGACAACTCGCCATAGTGCTCCGGCATGCGAATCACATGCAAGCCCTCACCGGATTCGATGTGTGAGTCCGCATCGGCCAACACATACAGCACGCCACCGCGCGCGCGCACTTCCTGCAAATTGCTCTTGAGTTTTTCCAGCAAAGCATCATTGGGTGCCACGGTGACCACCGGCATGGCGCTGGTCACCAACGCCAGCGGGCCATGTTTGAGTTCGCCGGCCGGGTAGGCCTCGGCGTGGATGTAGCTGATCTCTTTCAGCTTGAGGGAGCCTTCCAGGGCAATGGGGTAGTGCGGCCCGCGGCCCAGGAACAGGGCGTTGTCCTTGCTCGCAAAGTCCTGGGCCCAGGCCATGACCTGGGGCTCCAGGGCCAGCACGCTTTGCAAGGCCGCAGGCAAGTGGCGCATGGCCTTGAGGTGTCGGGCTTCTTCCTCGGCAGTGAGGTGCCCCTTGACCTTGGCCATCACCAGGGTCAGCAGGAACAGGCCGGCCAATTGGGTGGTGAAAGCCTTGGTGGAGGCCACACCAATTTCCACGCCAGCACGGGTGATGTAGGCCAGCGCACACTCGCGCACCATGGCAGAGGTGGACACGTTACAGATGGTGAGCGTGTGGTGCATGCCCAGCGATTGGGCGTGACGCAACGCGGCCAGGGTATCTGCAGTTTCGCCAGACTGGGTGATGGTGACCACCAGCGTGCGCGGGTCGGGGACGGACTCGCGGTAACGGTATTCGCTGGCAATCTCCACCTGGGTAGGCACCTTGGCCACCGCTTCCAACCAGTATTTCGCCGTGCAGCCACTGTAGTAACTGGTGCCGCAAGCCAGGATCAGCACACGGTCCACCTGGGCAAACACTTGAGCAGCACTCAGGGTGTCCGCGCCGGGGTGGGGGTGGTTGAACAGGTCGGCCACCAGGCCCTCAATGCCTTCCAGCGTGTCACCCAGGGCGCGCGGCTGCTCGAAGATTTCCTTTTGCATGTAGTGCCGATAGGGCCCCAGTTCAGCTGCACCGCTATGCGCCAGCACGGTCCGAACCGTTCGTGTCACGCGCTGGCCGTGCTTGTCTTCCACCCAGTATTGCCCTCGCTGCAGGTCCACCACATCGCCTTCCTCCAGGTAGACGATCTGATCGGTCACGCCGGCCAGGGCCATCGCATCACTGGCCAGATAGAGCGACGGTTGCGCCACGCCCAGCACCAGGGGAGAGCCAGCGCGCGCGCCCACCACACGATGCGGCTCGTCACGGCACAGCACGGCAATGGCGTAGGCGCCCTGGAGTTGGGCCGTGGCCTGCTTCACCGCGTCAAACAGGTCGCCGTTGTAGAGCGAATCGATCAGATGCGCGATGACTTCGGTGTCCGTCTGACTGGCGAACACATACCCCTTGGCGCGCAGGCTTTCGCGCAATTCTTCAAAGTTTTCAATGATGCCGTTGTGCACCAGGGCAATGCGGCCCGCCCGTTGTTCCGGGGAGGGACCAGGACCGTGGCTGAAATGCGGGTGCGCGTTATGCACCGCAGGCGCACCGTGGGTGGCCCAACGGGTATGCGCAATGCCGGACCAGCCTTCCAGCCCCCCGGCAGGATCAGCCACCTGTGCGGCCAATTCGGACACGCGTTGGGTGCTGCGTGCACGCTGCAGGCCAGGCGCTTGCCCCAGTTGAGCATTTGCGCCATGCACGGCCACGCCGCAGGAGTCATAGCCCCGGTATTCCAGGCGCTGCAGGCCTTGAACCAACACGGGAACAATGTTGTGGGTGGATACCGCGCCGACGATGCCGCACATGGAAGACTCCTCTCAGTACTCGACACACTGTAGTACAGCCATTTAGAAATGTTGGATCAATATTCGAATCGATTTGAAATTAAATTTAAACAAAGACCGCTGATGAAATTAAAATCCAATTCAATGAAAAATTTGAAACAAATCATCGACATCGACGAAGTTGACCAGCAGTTGCTGTACTGGCTCCAGCAGGACGCAGCCCGCTCCAATCAGGACCTGGCCCGCCAGGTGGGCATCTCCGCCCCCACCTGCCTGCGGCGCGTGCGCCGCCTGCACAGCGCGGGCCTGATTGAGCGTCAAGTGGCCGTCCTGAACCCTCAGCCCCTGGCCGCGCACTACGGTGAGGGGTTGCAGGCCATTCTGGAGGTCACGCTGGAACGACAAAGCGCGCAAGACCTGGACGCCTTCGAGCAACGCGCGGTGGCCGATGACGAGGTGAGTCAATGCTGGCGTGTCTCCGCCGGCCCGGATTTTGTGCTGGTGGTACTGGTGAAAGACATGCCCGGTTACCAGGCGCTGGTGCAACGCCTGCTGGGCGTGCAGGCCAACGTCCGCAACGTGAAGACCTTCTTTGCCGTGCGCCGGGCCAAGTGCAACCCTGCAGTGTGGTTGCCACCGGCCCGGGGCAAGGCCCTCACTTCTTGATCTTGGCCGGGCGCTTCCAGTGGGGAATGCTGACCTGCTTGGCGCGCACCACTGTCAGCGCACCTGGCTCCGTACTCTTGCTGATGGTGGAGCCACCACCAATGGTGCCCCCCGCGCCCAGTGTGATCGGCGCCACCAGCACGCAGTTGCTACCTACGTGCACGTCTGCCTCAATCACGGTGCGGTGCTTGTTGGCGCCGTCGTAGTTGGCCGTGATGCTGCCCGCCCCGTAGTTGACGCGCTCACCCACGGTGGCGTCGCCCAGATAGGCCAGGTGATTGGCCTTGGCCCCATCCGCCAGAGTGGAATTCTTGATTTCCACAAAGTTGCCCACGTGCACCTCAGCACCCAGATGGGCTCCCGGTCGCAACCGAGCAAAAGGCCCCACGGCGGCACGCGGCCCCACGGTCACCCCTTCACTGCCGCCGTCCACGCAAGTGAACGCCTGCAGCACGGCGCCGGCTTCTATGCGGACGTTGGACAACACACAGTTGGGGCCAATGCGAACGTTGTCCCCCAGTTCCACACGCCCTTGAAACACGCAGTTGACATCGATCTCGACATCGCGGCCACAGATCAACTCCCCCCGAACATCCAGACGCGCCGGGTCACGCAGACGAACGCCCTGCACCATGAGTGCCTGTGCACGTCGCCACTGATACGCACGCTCCAGCTCTGCCAGTTGCACAGGCGTGTTGACTCCTGCCACTTGTACCGGGTCATGCAGCACCTGAGCCACCACAGTATGGCCATCCGCCACGGCGAACTTCACCACGTCGGTGAGGTAATACTCTTGCTGCGCGTTGTCGTTGGTCAGGCGTTGCAACCAGAGCAGCAGCAAGCGAGTGGGCACGGCCATGATGCCGCTGTAGATTTCCCGAATGGCGCGCTGCGCATCGCTGGCGTCCTTGTGTTCCACAATGGCCTGCACCGAGCCATCGGCCTGACGCACAATGCGTCCGTATCCGGTGGGGTCATTCATCTCCAACGTCAGCAGGGCCAACCGCTCGCCCTGGGTGGCGTCAACCAGGGCCTGCAAAGTGTCAGACTGGGTCAACGGCACATCGCCAGACAACACCACCGTGATGCCGTCGTCCGGCAACACCGGGGCCGCTTGCTGCAGGGCATGACCCGTCCCGAGTTGCGGCATCTGGCGCACAAAGCGCAAGCCCGGTTGCCCCGTCAGCGCCGCCTCCACCTGCTCCGCGCCATGTCCGGTGATGACCACCGTGTGACGCGCCGACAAAGCCTTGGCCGTGTCAATCACATGGCCAACCAGGGGTTTGTCACCCAACTGTTGCAGGACTTTGGGCATACTGCTGTGCATGCGAGTCCCTTTACCCGCCGCCATGATCACTACATCAACTGCCTTCATGCGCTGGATTCTCCGCCGGGCGTTGTCCCGGATATGTTCTCTTATCCAGGCGATTATCAATCATGGGTCGCCTCGCCGGCTCACGCCTTGGCTGTGCGTGCTTGCCCTGACCGGTCTGAGCGGTTGCAGCATGGTGCAAACCGTGTACAACCGCAGCCCGGATCTGGCGTATTGGTGGATCGATGGGTTTGTCGACATCACCCCGCAGCAGCGCACGGTGCTGATAGAGGATTTGGAGAATTACCAACGCTGGCACCGCACCACGCAACTGCCGCGTTATGCCCAGTGGTTGCGGCAAATGCAAACTCTGGCCTTGCAAGACATCAGCGAAGAGCAGTCTTGCAAACTGTACGGGGAGATCTGGGACAGCCTACTGTCCCTGGCAGATCCTGCCGAAGCGGGCACCACCCGGCTGGCACGTTCACTCTCGACAGAGCAACTGGAACACCTGCGCAGCAAAATCGAACGCCATCACCGCGACTGGCGTCGTGACTGGCTGGAACCCGGCCCGGCCGAAGGGCTGGACAAACGCGTCAAGCGAGCGCGTGAACGAGCGGAGGATTTTTATGGCCGCCTGGATACATCGCAACAACGCCTGCTGCGCCAGCAAGCGGAGCGCTCGCCCTATGACATAGCCCTGGCCGAGGCCATCCGCCTACGCCGCCAGGAAGACATCATGAACACCCTGCGCGGACTGCAACGCCAAGCCCCCTCGCCGGAAGAAGCGCGCGCGCAGATCCGCGCCTTGCTGCAACGCAGTGTTCGCTCGCCAGTGGCTGAGCATCAGGCGTATGTCGTGCGTTTGAATGACTACAACTGCCGCGCGATGGCACAGCTACACAACAGCACCAGCCCCGAGCAACGTCAGTCAGCCTTCAAGCGACTGCAAAAATACGAACGGGACGTGCTGGCGCTCATGAATCCTTGAGTCACGGGCTGACACATGCAAGCGCCAGGTGTGGCGCTCGCCGGGGCTTCGCTCAGGCTTGCAAGGACTTCCACATCTCCATGTCGCGCTCGGCGGTCCAGATGCGCGGATTCTTGATGCCCGAGGCTTCGTCAAAGGCGCGGCTGACGTCAAACGGCAGACAGTGTTCATAGATGAACACGTGGCCGAAGATCGGGTCCATGCTCTTGCGGGTATGGGCCATGGCGGCCTTCAGATCCAGCTTCTGCGCCACGGCTTCTTGGCCACAACGGTAGAGTGTTTCCACCCAGCGCTTGGTGTAATCCAGCGCCTTGTTGACATCGGCTTGCCCCTTCATGGCTTCACCGCGTCCGGGCACGATGGCCTCGGCCTTGAGCGCGCGCAGTGCTTCCAAAGTCTCGGGCCATTCTTCCAGTTGTGCATCACCGGTGTAGACGCCCGCCTCGTACTCGACCAGGTCGCCGCTGAAGAGCACTTTTTCAGCGTCGACCCAGGCAATGGTGTCGCCGCGTGTGTGGCCCGGGCCCGGATGCCAGATGTCCACGGTCACACCACCCAGGTCCACGCTCAGGCTGCCCTGACGACCTGGCTTGCCGTCGCCCACCACCATGGTTGGCCAGGTCAGGCCCGGCACGCCCTCGGCGCCACGGAACAGACGGGGAAAGCGCTCCATCTCGCTCTTCATGTCCTGCGCGCCGCGTTCCACGATGAGTTCGTAAGTGCCACGGCTGGCAATGATTTCTGTGGCACCCTCGGCTGCGTAGGCACTGGCGCCCAGCACACGCACGGCGTGGTAGTGGGTCAACAACACATACTTGATGGGCTTATCGCTGACGGTACGGATCTTGGCGATAAGGTCACGCGCCATGTCGGGCGTGGCGGTGGCATCACTGACCATGATGAATTTGTCACCGATGATGACGCCGGAATTCGGGTCGCCTTCAGCGGTATAGGCCCAGCAGTGTTGGCTGAGTTGTTCGAACGTGATTTTTTTGTCGACCAGATCGGCCTGGCTGGCAAAGGCTTTGGACATGGCTTAGCTCCTGGAGTGTTGCCATTCATTCTAATGAGTGCGGGTCTGCCTGAAAAACCGCGCCGGCGCGCCTGCGCATCAAGGGGCCGAAACCGAGTCCCCGAAGCCCGAGTCCAGCGTGCGGATCACCTCATCCGCGAAAGCGGCATAGCTCATGCTGCCACCGGGCCGCAACCAGGTGAAGGTCCAATTGATCATGCCAAACACCATCATGGTGACGGCCGTCTGGTTCTGCTCATTGAGCCGATGCGGGTAGGCACGCTTGATGAATCGTGTGAAGGCAGCCACCACATTGCGCTGCCGCTCCACGATCAGCAAACGCTGGGTCTCGCCCAGAAATTTGGTGTCATGGAGCAAGGCCACATGTCGCGTGGCCGAGGTTTCGTACTCGCGCAGAAAGCGGCGAATCAGCTCGTGCAGGGCTGCGCGGTCGTCCAGGTTGTGTCGTTGCGCAGCGGCCTCGCCCTCCCCAATGAGGGCCAGTAAGCGTTGGGTATAGCGGTCCAGCAAGTCAAAGAGGATGGCCTCTTTGCTTTCATAGTAGTGGTACAGCCGCGCCTTGGAGGTCCCGCCCGCCTGCGCGATGTCGTTCATGCTGGCGGCGGGATAGCTGCTGTCGGCAAAGCATTGCGCGGCGATGTCCAGAATGGCTTCGCGGCGCAGGTCGTGGGCGGCGGACTTGGGGCGGGCCATGGTGTCAGGGCAAATCCGCGTTGTCCGGTTGGGCCGAAGCCTCACGCGGCCCGATACGCCCCAGCCGCGCCTTGAGTGACTGCGGCTGCCCACTGATGACCGCGGCGTAAGCGGTGGCGTTGCTGAGCACTTTCTTGACGTAGTCGCGCGTCTCGTTGAACGGCACGTTCTCGGCCCAGATGGCGCCCTCCAGCACCGGCCCGTTGCGCCATCGGCGTGAGCGTGAAGGTCCGGCGTTGTAAGCGGCAGCAGCCAGCGCCTGCGAACCTTCGAAGTTGTCCAGCACCAGTTTCAGGTAACCCGTGCCGATAGCGATGTTGGTGTCACGGGAATGAAGCTGATCGACGGTGAAGCCGTCCAGGCCAATCTTGCGCGCAGTCCACTTGGCTGTGGCAGGCATCACCTGCATGAGCCCGGAGGCGCCCACCGAAGAGCGCGCATCCATCACGAAGCGGCTTTCTTGACGAATGAGGCCGTACACGTACGCTGGGTCCAAGCCAATCTCACGGGTTCGCTGCAGCACGGCCTGCTTGTGGGGCATGGGGAACAGCAACTCGGGATCAAACTCCTGGCGGGCTCGGTCCATGGTGTTGATGCAACGG
>VEQI01000165.1 GCA_018883305.1 Limnohabitans sp.
ACCACAAACAGCATCAGCAAAACCGGGAAACCCAAGGTCAAGCCCAGGGCGGCAAAGACCAGATCAAAGAGACGCAGCATGCTTCATCCTTTGTAGTTGCTCATCCAGGCTGATGGGTGGATGCCAGCCCAGCAAGGCCCGTGTTTGTGAGTCATCCACCACTAACGAACCCAGCAGACGATCAGCCATGTCAGACTTGCCAAGAAGCTTGGCAACCGCGCGCATCCAGGACACAGGCACAGGGATCAGCCGAGATGGCATGTTGAATGCGTGAGCCACCTTTTTCAACAGTACCGTGGTAGAAACATCTGCACCATCAGACACCAGGAACACCTGATGAGCAGCCCGTGGAGAGGCTGCCGGGTTGGCGCACAAACTCACCAAGCTCACCAGGTTGTCCAGCCCCACCATGGAGCGTTGGTTATGCACGGCACCGAGCGGCAAGGGCACGCCAAGCTGAACCATCTTCACCAAGGCCGCAAAATTGCCTTTGACGCCCGGGCCGTAGATCAAGGGTGGGCGAATAACCACCAACTCCAGGCCCGTTTGCTGCGCTATTTGTTGAAGCTCCTGCTCTGCTTCCCATTTAGACACGGCATAGGGGTCTTGTGGCGCGGGCGCATCCTCTGGTCGGAAACATGCGCCAGGCGCCGTGTGTTCACCATTGACTTTGATGGTGCTCATGAATACCAAGCGCCGCACGCCCGCGCGCGCCGCACGCCTGGCCAGCGTTAAAGACGCTTGCACATTGGCTTCACGAAAAGCCGCCAGCGGATCTTCAGCCGTCTCTCGCATCACATGTGCACGCCCTGCCAGATGCACCACGCAGTCACAGCCCGTCAGTGCGGAATGCCAACCCGCTTCATCGTCTGCGCTCAGCACCACCGCACCTGGAATCTTGGAGGGTCGGCGCACCACAGGAATGACCTCATGGCCTTCAGACACCAAGTGGGGGCACATAGCACTTCCCACAAAGCCGTTGGCACCCGTAACCAACACTTTCATGACGCCACCACCGTTTGGTACAAAGCCAGGGTCTGGGCAATCACCTGTTGCGAGCTGAACTCTTGCTGCACGCGTTCGCGCCCTCTTGCGCCCATGCGTGCGCGCATGGCTGGATCTTCAATCAATTGCTTTAAGGCTTGCGCCAATGCTTCGGGGTGGCGCGCAGGCACCAGCAGGCCGTTGTCCCCATGCCTCACGGCCTCTCTGCACCCAGGGACATCGGTGGTGACACACGGTAGCCCGGCGGCCATGGCTTCCAGCAAGGCTTTGGGCAACCCCTCGCGGTAAGAAGGCAGACAGGCAATGTCTGCTTGGGTCAGGAGTTGAGCTACATCGGTGCGAAAGCCCAGCCACTCCACCACACCTTCTGCATTCCAACGCTGAAGGGTGGCTTCATCAATGGAGGCACGATTGTCTTGGTCAACACCGCCTACCAGCAAGCAACGAACCTTCACGCCTTGTTGACGAAGCAGCTGGGCAGCGGTGACGTATTCTTGAATGCCTTTGTCCCACAACATGCGGGCAACCAGCACCACCACTGGGATGTCATGTGGTGCTCTGTCGATGTTATGAGTTTGTGGCTGAACACCCGCCCCACGAATGAGTACGGCGTCATGGCGCTTGACGGTGCCCAGGGCCACGCTGGTCTCCAAGTCATCATGGTTTTCAAAAACCACGTGGCTGCCGGGCGGGTTGAGTAAAAGTCTCAAAATCATCGTCATCACCGGACGAAGAGTGCGAGCCAATACGTGTCGGGATGTATACGCAAAACCCATACCAATTACCGCATTCACCACCCCCCGAATTCCCGCCAAACGCGCAGCCAGGCTGCCAATCAATATGGGCTTCAAGGCAATGTGATGAACAATGCTTGGGCGCTCTGCACGGTAGAGAGCCGTTAATCGCCAAAGGGTGACAAGCGCAGCCAAAGGGTTCACGCTGCGCCGCCCCATATCCAAGGCGGTGACCCGCAAGCCCAGTTGTTCCAGGCGTTCACGCTCATGCTGGATGTGGGTGACCACAAGCACCTCATAACCAGCGGCTCTGGCGGCCACGGCGCGCTCCAAGAAATGGGAGCAAAAGAACCAGTCCACCGTCACCAGATAAATGATCTTGGGTGTGGTCACGGCGCAGCTTTCATCCAATGCCACACGTCCTTGGCGTGGCGCCCCAGCCTGACCAGCATGGTACGCAGCATGTGCCCGTATTGCCCTTGCTGCGCAAAATGTCTGACCTGCAGTTGTCCCAACGCGGTACGCGTGCGCCACGCTTTGCGCCAGGCTAAAGAATCTCGCAAGCGGTAATCCAGCAATTCTTCTGGCAGTGCCATGAAAGTACTGCTGACGTAACTGCGCAAAAGCAGCTCTTGGTCTTCACAGCAATAAGGCGCAGGGTTTGCGTAGCGGTAACGACGAAACCATGCCACCCGGCCCATCCAAGTGGGGTGAGGCATGTAAAACCCCTTCCAGGGCGTGGCACAAATTTCCTGATGCGTGCCCACAAAGGGCAGCACCCCCAGCAACTGGCCGTTGCTGGAGATGGTGCGACAACGGGCGGCCACCAAGTCCACGGTGGGATGCTGCTGCAAGGCTTGGACCTGGCGTGCAAATCGCTCTGGGTGAGAGATGTCGTCACCATCCATGCGGGCAATGAAGTCACCATCTGCCTGGTCAATGATTTGATTGAGGCGAGCCGCCAACCCCAGGTTGCGGCCATCCCGAATGACGTGTATACGAGGGTCTGCCAGCATGGGCAAGGCGTCAATGGCGCCATCGGTCGAGCCATCATCCACCAGCATCAGTTGCCAGTGCGGATAAGTTTGCGCCACGATGGAGGCCACGGCAGCCTCCAGATAAGCACCGCCGTTGTACACCGGCATGGCCACGGTGATGAGTGGCGTATCAGTATGGGAATGCACTTCAGCGCTCATGACAACACGGTCCAGGTCTCAGGGTACAAGCCCTCGGGCGTGGGCCTGGCGGCAAACCAGCGCGCGGGAGCCATGACGTGTTTGTTGGCACGCGCATTCAACCAGGCACCCCACCAGCTGTACGAGCTGTTGGCAATGATGTGATGACGGCACAGACTCATGAGCTGCATGTCGCGGTAACTGGCGGCCCCTACATTGCCATCCACATAGTGCACCGGGTACGGCAGTTTGAAGTTTTCACGGGCCCATGGCAGGTCGTCTGAAAACACAAAAAACTCTGGGTGGTTGACTTGTGCCGCCATGGCATCTACCGCTTGTCGGTAATAGTCCGGCGAACACATGCCGTGGTAGGCCAAGGTAGCCGGATTGGCCACGTAGTCGCCACGGCGAATATGCAAGGACACAGAGGGTACCGCTTGCATATGCTCAGCCCAAGCAAGCGCCTGCCCTTGCAGCGGGTCTTTGAACTGGAAATCCGCACGGATGGTATCTGGACACGCCTGGAAATACCGGTCTGATTGCCAGTAACCACGCAAATACGCGTGGGCTGGCACGTTTGCCATGCCTGGCCAATAGTCCAGGTGAGGCTCAAGGACCATGCGTTGATCTGCCAGAGGGAAATGTGGCCAGCGTGCGGCCAAACGCTGCGCCAGTGGCAACACCCGCCAGCCAAACGATTGGCGCAATTGTTCCCGCGAAAGTTGCGGTGTGTTGAGGCCAAACACACGCGTCAATTCAAACCCCTGATGCAGTGCGTAAGAGTCAAACTCACTGGTATCCAGTCCCAAGGCTTCCTGGTGAGCCAAAGACAGCGCTCTGCCTGCGGCATACTGAAACATCTGGTTGCCAAGGCCCCCATAGATTTGCGTGACGATCATGGCCGCGCGCGCTCCTGCACAAAGCCTTGCACGGCAGCCCACAATTGGTCTGCCACTTGGCTTGGGTGGTAAGTGGTGCGTGCCGCTTCCAGCCCCGCGCGGCTGAGTGCCTGCCAATGCGGTTCATCCAGCAACACATTGATGGCGTTGGCTGCCTCTGCAACCGTTTGCACAGCCACACCACCGGGCATGCCAGGAATACAGCCAGTGGCTCTGGCGACAAAGGGCGTGCCTGCGGCCATGGCGTCCAGCAACACCAAGGGCTGACACTCCGTGTGTGAACCGCTGATGAACCCCAGGGCCTGCTGGTAGCGTTCAAACAGGGCTGCCCCACTCACACCCGTCTGGATGGACAACATGTCATCTGAAATGCCCAATGAACGGCCCATCGCCTGCAGCTCAGGCACCAGCGGCGTTTCACGCTGCCCCAGGAGTTGAAGCGGCACGCGGTTCATGGCGGTGGAAGCCGCGTAGGCTTGAAGCACAAAGTCGTGCCCCTTGGCAATGTCGAAGGCGCCCACATCAATGAGTGTGCGTCGCTTGTCAAAAGCGGTTGGTTGATGCAAACCCGACAAGGCGTAGTCTGGCAAGGCGTTGGGAACCACTTGATGCGAAATACTTAACTGCCTTGCCAACACGGCATCGTCAAAGCGAGCATCGCATCCCGCGTCAGCCAGTAACAGCAAGCCATCCAGGGCGCGCAAAGTGGAAGCGACTCGCCAGCGATAAGGGCGCCATAGCGCGCAGCGCACAGCAGAGCGCAGCGGTTGTGAGGGAATCCAGATGTCGGTAGCCAGTCCGTGGCTGTACAGCACTTTGCGCCCGGGCAGTTCTGACAGGTGTTGAAACGGGATGTCCGTGCTCCAGATCTGCCAGGCATTCATGAGCAACAAGTCAGCCTGAGAGGACTTTAAAAACGCCAGGTACTGGTCAACGTCACCACGAATGGGGCTGCCCAACCACCGCGCACCAGAGACAGCAAAACGTTCAATGGCATAGCCATGTGGGGAACGATCACTGGCACGCGCATCACCACCGGTGCACACCACCACCTGAGCCCCGTGCGCTGACAGCATGCGCGCCTGAGTGGCGGCGGCATTACCCAGACCGCTGTTGAACGGGGGGAAACTGGGGACGGTGAGAACGATTCGCATCAGTGCACCACCGCCCGAGCAGCGGACCACAGCCAGCGCACCCAGCCCTTGAAGACGGTGGCACTCCAGCGGCGTTGAGACAGCAATTCACGACCCAACCCCAGGGCTTGGGTGCGTGAAGCAGCGTCTGGTTGACTGGCGTAGTAGTTGAACCATTTTTCGCGCCAGCGCAAGACAGCCTCAGGGTATTCTGGGGTGTGGGAAAAGCACGCCAGAATGGATTTTTCAGCGGCCATCATTTTGTCGGCCTTGCCGCTCAAGTGGTTGTCATGCCGGCGGTAGTAGGCCAGGTACTCATCCACATACCCCACCGGGTACTGTTCAGCGATGCGCAACCACATGTACCAGTCGTCGATGTAAAACTGGCCATATTGAAACTGGCTGTACACATCGGCGCGCACCAGCGCACTCAGTCCGTTGACGTGAAAGTCGCCGCGTAGCAAGTGACCAAAAACCTGGCCACTGTGGCAATGCTCGTCGATGCGCTGGGTTTCTTTGGACTGGTCATCCACCTGGATGATCTTGGCATGCACCAAAGCGTAATCGGGGTGTGACTCCATGAAATTCACCAGCCGCTCAATTTTTTGCGGGTGATAGAAATCATCTGACGCCGACAGGGACACGTATTTGCCGCGCACCAGCTGTTTGGCGCGATTCAGCGTGGCAATCACACCGGCATTGGCCTGGGCGATGAATTCAAAGCCGTGTTGCTCCGCCAAGCCGGCAATGTCGTCGGCACTGCCATCGGTGGACCCATCATCAATCACAATGAGCTGAATGTTGGGATAAGTTTGCCGCAACACGCTGTCGATGGACTCACCCACAAAGCGTCGGTGATTGAAAGACGGCAGGATGACGCTGACCAGCGGTAGCTCAGCCATGGGGGCACTCATCACGCAGGAACATCAAACGCACACCCTCACGCTGTGGATCACATGGTCCACCATCTCGTCCGTCATGCCGGGCCAGATGGGCAGGCTCAACACCTCACGATGAATGGCTTCCGTGCGTGGGAACTGT
Organism: Limnohabitans sp.; assembly: GCA_018883305.1. Lineage (GTDB taxonomy): Bacteria > Pseudomonadota > Gammaproteobacteria > Burkholderiales > Burkholderiaceae_C > Limnohabitans. Next base: position 5,988 of record VEQI01000165.1, read on the forward strand.
CCCTCAGGTAAACCCATGGCGGCGTAGGCCGGCTGAAGATGCGGCGGCACCGGGTAATGAATACCTGTGGCCACCCCCTGTTGGGCCAATGCCTCACGCAAGCGCTCACGCGCTGCAGAGCGAACCACAAACAAGTGCCAGGCTGAGGTATGCCCTGCAGGGATGGTGGGAAGCACCAGATTCAGCCCAGTCATACCCTGCAAGTAGCGATCCGCAATGCGCTGACGCGCCTGGTTATCCTCATCCAACCGCGCCAGCTTCACGCGGAGGATGGCGGCCTGCATTTCATCCAGCCGGGCGTTGAAGCCGGCTTCACGGTGTTCATACTTCACCTCGCTGCCGTAATTGCGCAGCAGACGGATGCGCTCTGCCAATGGAGGGTCGTTCGTGGTGACGCCACCACCGTCGCCCAGGGCGCCCAGGTTCTTGCCCGGGTAAAAGCTGAAGGCAGCGGCTCGGCCCAAGGCACCCGCGCGCACGCCGTGGCACGTGGCCCCGTGGGCTTGTGCAGCATCTTCGATGATGGGCAAATGATGACGATCTGCCAGCGCCTGCAGAGCGGACACATCCACCGGCAAGCCATAGAGGTGAACCACCATGAGGGCACGTGTGCGCGGGGTGATGGCCGCTTCTACCGCCTGCAGGTCCATGTTGAAGCCATGGGGTTCAGCGTCTACCGGCACTGGCTTGGCCCCACAAAACGAGACCGCCAGCCAAGTGGCAATGAACGTGTTGGCAGGCACAATCACCTCATCCCCCGGACCAATGTCCAGCGCACGCAAGATCATGTGCAGGGCGTCCAAACCATTGGACACCCCCACCGCGTGAGAGGTGCCGCAATAGGCTGCAAACTCGTGTTCAAAGCTGGCCACCTCATCACCCAGAATGTATTGACCGGAGCGCACCACACGCGCAGTCGCCTCTTCCAGCGCGCCATGAAAACTGGCGTTGATGGACTTCAGGTCCAGAAAGGGGATATTCATGAGATCGTCAATTCATAAAAATCGTGACACACCGAGGCCCCGCCGAAGCCTTCCTTTTGTGCAATCAAGCCCGCGTTCAACACCGTGCCACCCGCCTCGGTGGAAACACCAAAGCTGAAGTAATGCTTGTCTGCAAAGGTGTGTTTCATCAGGTCCGCCAGCAAGACATCCAGTGCGCCCAGTTCTCTGCCCGCGTCTGAATTGGCCAGGTATTGGGTGTGCACGGTGGTCCCCACATCAAAGACCAGGGCAGCGGCCATCAGTTGTTCATCCAGCGTGGCTTCATACAGTTGAATTTGCTGCGGGAACAAGCCCATCAAGTAGGTCAACTCGGCCACGGAATGCACGGGCGCAGCACCGTGTTGTGCCAGCACGCCTTGCAGCAAGGCATGAAACGGCGCGGGGTCTTGCTGACGGCGCACTTGAATACCGGCTTTGCGAGCTTTGTTGACCGTCCAGGTACGCCCTTTGCTGAAGCGATAGGGTGCGCGCAAGTCC